>CAVHNN010000031.1:0-24370 GCA_963637465.1 Paludibacteraceae bacterium | reverse complement strand
GGTATCCACGTTCGGTCAGGATAAGCGCTGAAAGCATCTAAGCGCGAAGCCGTCTCCGAGATGAGACTTCCATAGAGGGCCGTGGGAGACTACCACGTTGATAGGCGGGAGATGTAAGGGCGGTGACGCTCTCAGTCGACCCGTACTAATAGCCCGATATCTTTTTCGAGTGCAAGCATTCTTGCTTTGCCCCGTTTTCTCTCTCAAGTAACATACTGCGGCGGTTATGGCGGCGGGGACCCACCTCTTCCCATCCCGAACAGAGAAGTTAAGCCCGCTGGCGCCGATGGTAGTGCCCCACCAGGTGTGAGAGTAGGCAGCTGCCGCTTTTCGGAAGTCCCGGAGACGATTAGTTTCGTCCCCGGGACTTCTTCGTTTGTGTTGACAAATCTTCTTCGGAGATATGTCTTTTACTCTTGAATAATATTCAAAAATGCTCTTTTTTTGATGAGTGGTTCAAAATTTGCGGGTTTTCGCTTACGATTTATTCGTATATTTGAGACTGCTTAACGAACACTAATAAACAAATCAAGACCGTAATGGCTGATATAAAAGGTTATATTTCACAGATAATTGGACCTGTGGTCGATGTCCACTTCGATGTCGAGAAGGCGGAAGAAGCTCAGAATCTGCCTTCCATCCACGATGCGCTTAAAGTCGTCCGTCCTGATGGACGCGAGCTCATAATTGAGGTTCAGCAGCACATCGGTGAAGACACCGTGCGTTGCGTCGCGATGGACTCCACGGACGGACTGCGCAGAGGACTTGAGGCAGTAAGTACCGGGGAGCCGATTGAGATGCCTGTCGGTGCTCAGATCCGCGGTCGTGTGATGAACGTGACCGGCGAGACTATCGACGGACTGGGCGATCTCAAGATGGACAATTCGCTGCCTATACACCGCGAGCCTCCGAAGTTTGAAGACCTCAAGACATCACAGGAGGTCCTCTACACCGGCATCAAGGTCATCGACCTGCTTGAACCGTACCTCAAGGGCGGAAAGATCGGCCTTTTCGGAGGAGCCGGAGTCGGCAAGACCGTGCTCATCAAAGAGCTTATCAACAACATCGCCAAGAAACACAACGGATTCTCGGTCTTCGCAGGAGTGGGGGAGCGTACCCGTGAGGGCAACGACCTTCTGCGCGAGATGATTGAATCCGGAGTCATCAAATACGGGGAAGAGTTCGAGAAATCCATGGCGGAGGGGCATTGGGATCTCTCCAAGGTGGACAGAAGCCAGCTTGAGAAATCTCAGGTGGCGATGGTCTTCGGTCAGATGAACGAGCCGCCGGGAGCGAGAAGTTCAGTGGCTCTCTCCGGCCTGACCCTCGCCGAGTCGTTCCGCGACAGTCATAGCTCGGACGGCCCGAAGGATATCCTTTTCTTCATTGACAACATCTTCCGTTTCACTCAGGCCGGCTCTGAGGTGTCCGCGCTGCTCGGGCGAATGCCGTCGGCGGTGGGCTACCAGCCGACCCTTGCCACGGAGATGGGTCAGATGCAGGAGCGTATCACCTCCACAAAGAACGGTTCCATCACTTCCGTACAGGCTGTCTATGTGCCTGCCGATGACTTGACCGACCCTGCGCCGGCCACCACTTTCACCCATCTGGACGCGACGACGGTGCTCAGCCGAAAGATTACCTCTCTCGGCATCTATCCGGCGGTGGATCCGCTCGAGTCCACTTCCCGCATCCTCGATCCGAACGTAGTCGGCAAGGAACATTACGACACGGCTCAGAGGGTGAAGCAGATTCTCCAGCGCAACAAGGAGCTGCAGGACATAATCGCGATACTTGGCATGGACGAGCTCTCCGATGAGGACAAGCTTGTCGTAAACCGCGCCCGCAAGGTGCAGCGCTTCCTCTCCCAGCCGTTTGCGGTGGCGGAGCAGTTCACCGGAGTCAAGGGCGTGATGGTGGACATCGAAGACACCATCAAGGGTTTCAACATGATCCTTGACGGCGAAGTGGATCACATACCGGAACAGGCGTTCCTCAATGTGGGTACCATAGAAGACGCGATAAAGAAGGGCGAGGATATGCTCGCCATGGCGGCATAATCATAATAGTATGGCGGACAGACAGTTCACAGTGACGGTAATCTCTCCGGAGGAGGTTCTTTACGGCGGAATGGCATGTGCCGTGTTCCTGCCGGGAACTTCGGGACGCTTCGAGGTGCTTCCGGGACATGCCCCTCTCATCTCCACTTTGGAAGAGGGGGAGATTGTCGTGAGGGATGCCGAAGGAGCGGAGCGCCGCTTTGGCATCCGTTCCGGAGTGGTCAGGGTCGGTGGAGACAAGCTGACCGCCTGCGTCGAAGCGAAAGATGAAGGAGGAGCGAAATGATGAGAAGCCTCAAAATGATATTCATCTCGCTGATGCTGTCTCTGTCTCCGCTTTGTCTCGCGGCGCAGGAAGCGTCGTCATCGGACGGAGCTGAGGGCGGACTCGATATGAAAGCCTATATTTTCGGGCATATCGGGGACTCGTATGAGTGGCACATCACGACGATAGGAGACAAGGAAATCGCCATCCCTCTGCCTTGCATAGTGGTTGACGACGGCTTGAAGCTGTTCTCCTCCCACAATATGGCGGAGCATGGATACACTCTCAATGCCGACGGCAAGATGGTCAATGCTTCCACCGGGGAGCGGCCGCTGGATTTTTCCATCACGAAGAACGTGCTCGGGCTGCTGATTGACTCGGCCCTGCTCGTTGCGCTCATCCTCTCCTGTGCCGCGTGGTATCGCAAGCATGACGTGCTGAAGGAGAAGCCTACCGGCATCACGGCACTGCTGGAGCCGGTGATCATGATGATAAACGACGACGTGGTTAAGGACATAATCGGGCCGGAGTACCGCCGCTACGCCCCTTATCTGCTGACGGCCTTCTTCTTTATATTGATCAACAACCTGATGGGCATCATCCCGATATTCCCGGGAGGAGCGAACATCACCGGCAATATCGCCGTGACGCTGGTGCTCGCCGTATGCACTTTCCTGATGGTCAATCTTTTCGGAAACAAGCACTACTACAAGGATATAATCTGGCCGGACGTGCCGCTGGCTCTCAAGGCCATCCCGATAATGCCGCTCGTGGAGATCATAGGCGTTTTCACCAAGCCGTTCTCTCTGATGATAAGGCTCTTCGCGAACATGCTCGCGGGACACATCATGATATTGAGCGTCATCGGCATCATATTCATCACGGCCAAGATGAGTGCGGTGCTCTGCGGCTCGATGACGGTGGTGGCGGTGTTTTTCGGCATCTTTCTGGATTGTCTCGAACTGCTTGTGGCCTTCATCCAGGCCTATGTATTTACGATGCTCTCGGCCGTATTCATCGGTCTTGCGCATCAGGAACCGGAAACCAATTAAAAAACAAAGAATATGTTACTTATCTCAATGCTTCTTGAAGCTGCGGCGCTCGCCAAAGTTGGCGGAGCAGTCGGCGCAGGTATAGTCGCACTCGGTGCGGGACTCGGTATCGGCAAGATCGGACAGGCCCTTATGGAGGCTTCCGCCCGTCAGCCTGAGATTGAAGGCAAGCTGCGCACCACGGCCATCATCATCAGCGCCCTGGTCGAGGGTGTCTGCCTTTTCGGCGTGATCATCTGTCTGTTGGCTATCCTCTAACATATGTCACTCGTTACACCTGATTTCGGCCTGCTCTTCTGGATGGTCCTGATATTCGGGGCGGTGTTCTTCGTGCTTGCGAAGTTCGGCTTTCCGGTCATCACTTCGATGGTGCAGAAGCGCTCCGACCATATCGAGGATTCCCTCCGCAAGGCGCAGGAAGCGCAGGACCGGCTTGAAGGCCTCGCTGCGGAGCAGGTCAAGATGATTGAGCAGACGCGGCAGGAGCAGAAGCGCATCCTCAAGGAGGCTTCCGACGCCCGCGACAGCATCATCGCGAGTGCGAAGCAGCAGGCGCAGGAAGAGGCCTCCAAGATTATCGAGCACGCCAAGACGGAGATTGCCGCCGAGCGGGAAACCGCGCTGCGCGACATCTGCCGGCAGGTGTCTCTGGTGTCCGTGCAGGTGGCCGAGAAAATTGTACGCAAAGACCTCGAAACCTCTGCGGAGCAGCTCTCGCTGCTGGACCGCATGGTAAGCGAGGCCTCCAGACCCAAAAGCAGAAACTGACAAGGGATGAACACGGGAATCATATCCACCAGATACGCCAAGGCTCTTCTGATGTACACACAGGAGTGCGGGAGCGGGGAGAGGGTATGCACTCAAGTGCGCGAGATACTCAAAGCTCCCGACAAGGTTCCCGCCAAGCTTGAGCCGGAGCTGGAACGTTTCGTCGCCCTGCTTGTAAGGAACGGGAGGATGGAGGACGTGCGTTTCATCTTGCGTTCATTCGTATCGATGTACTATCGCTCCAAGGGAATCCGCCTGGCTTCTCTAGTTACGTCCGTTCCGGCTCCGGAGCTGGAGACAAAGCTGCACAGGATACTTGAAAGGGATTTCGGCTGCAAGGTCATCTTCGAAACTTCCGTGGATCCGTCACTGATAGGTGGATTCGTCGTCGAGGTGGACGACTATGTGCTTGACGCGAGTGTCCGCAGTCAGCTTGAGACAGTCCGCAGGCAGTTCATAATACAAAACAACAGAATAGTTTAATGGCACATAATTCAATAAAGGCGAGCGAGATATCCGAAATTCTCCTCAATGAGCTGAAGGGTGTGGACAACTCTCTTCAGTACGAAGAGGTCGGCTATGTGCTGACGGTAAGCGATGGCGTGGCCCGCATCTATGGTCTTGTCAATGTCGAAGCGGGCGAGCTGCTCGAATTCGAGAGCGGGGTGAAGGCCGTGGCGATGAACCTTGAGGCGGACAATGTCGGAGCGGTGCTTCTCGGACCTACCGACCTGGTGAAGGAAGGTATGAGGGTGCACAGGCTCGGACGTATCGCCAGCATCCCCGTGGGGGAAGGTCTGTTGGGAAGAGTGGTCGATCCTATCGGCTCTCCGCTCGACGGTCTGGGCTCCATCAAGGGGGACACCGTCAGGATGCCTATCGAGCGCAAGGCTCCGGGCGTCATCTTCCGCGAACCGGTCACCGAGCCGCTTCAGACGGGTCTCAAGGCCATTGACTCCATGATTCCTATCGGGCGCGGGCAGAGGGAGCTCATCATCGGAGATCGCCAGACCGGCAAGACGGCGATAGCCATCGACACCATCATCAATCAGCGCTCCGAGTTCCTCAAGGGGAAGCCTGTATATTGCATTTATGTGGCCGTGGGACAGAAAGGTTCCACCGTGGCCTCGATTGTCCAGACCCTCCGCTCCAAGGGGGCGATGGACTATACCGTCGTGGTAGCAGCCACTGCGGCAGATCCGGCGGCATTGCAGTATTTCGCTCCGTTTGCCGGAGCCGCCGTCGGAGAATATTTCCGCGACACGGGCCGTCACGCGCTCGTGGTCTATGATGACCTCTCCAAGCAGGCCGTTGCCTATCGTGAGGTTTCCCTCATTCTGCGCCGCCCTTCCGGGCGCGAGGCCTATCCTGGCGATGTCTTCTACCTGCACTCCCGTCTGCTGGAGCGCGCGGCCAAGATTATCGGCCAGCAGGATGTCGCGGAGAAGATGAATGACCTCCCGGAATGCCTGAAGGGTAAGGTCAAGGCCGGCGGTTCTCTGACCGCCCTCCCTATCATTGAAACCCAGGCCGGGGACGTTTCGGCATACATCCCGACCAACGTGATTTCCATCACCGACGGACAGATTTACCTTGAACCGTCGCTCTTCAACTCCGGCTTCCGTCCTGCCATCAACGTCGGCATCTCCGTGTCGCGTGTCGGCGGCGCCGCCCAGGTAAAGTCGATGAAAAAGGTGGCCGGAACCCTGAAGATAGATCAGGCTCAGTTCAGCGAGCTCGAGTCCTTCACGAAGTTCTCTTCCGATATGGACAAGGTGACTGCGATGACCCTCGACAAGGGCCGCAAGAACGAGCGTCTGCTCGTGCAGCCTCAGTACAGTCCGATGAGCGTCGGAGAGCAGGTTGCCATACTCTACTGCGGCACCCGAGGCCTTATGGCGGATATTCCGGTGGAGAGTGTGGAGGACTTCCAGACTCATTTCCTCGATGTCATGCGCACTTCTCATAAAGACATCCTTGACTCTCTTGAGAAGGGCAATATCCCGGAAGATGCCGATGCGGTGATTCGCAGGGAAGCGCATGAGATATGCCAGTTCCTCTGTAAAGCGTAGTCAGATATGTCATCCTTGCGGGAAATAAAGGACCGTATCGGTTCCGTACGCAGTACGCTGAAGATAACTTCGGCGATGAAGCTCGTCTCCTCGGCCAAGTTGCGCAAGGCGCAGAAGGTCATCGAGGGGATGCGCCCGTACGCCGACGCCCTTGAGGAGATTCTTTCGGCTGTAGGGCCGGTCGGACAGGAGGAGTGCGGCGGGGCCGCCGACGCACCCGTGGCCGTGGTTGTCATCTCTTCCAATTCTTCTCTTTGCGGAGGCTTCAACGCCAACGTGATACGTACTGCGATGGAGTTGAGAAAGAAATATCCTTCCATCGTCTTCTTCCCGGTGGGGCGCAAGTGTGCGGATGCCGTCAAGAAGGCCGGATTCACTCAGGAGGCGGACTACAACGACATCATCGCCCACACGAGCTACGACAAGACTTCCGCTTTCTCAAGGAGTCTGATGGAAAGATTCGCCAAAGGAGAGTTCTCAAAGATTCTGCTCGTCTATAACCGCTTCATTTCCACTGCTGTGCAGAAACCGACGGTGGAGCAGTACATGCCGTATGAGCCGGAGTGTAAGGCGCCGGACGTCAACGGGCCGCATCGACAGGAGGATTATATCTTCGAGCCTGATGCCGGGACAATCGCCACCAAGCTGCTTCCGCAGATGATTTGCCTGAAGTTCTATGCGGCGGTGCTCGACTCCGAAGCCGCCGAGCAGGCGGCCCGCACCATGGCGATGCAGACCGCGACTGACAACGGGGAGCACCTCCTCTCTGACCTCACCCTCGAATACAACAAGGGTCGTCAGCAGAAAATCACCTCCGAGATTCTCGATATAGTCGGCGGAAGCGCCGGGCAGCAGTAAAGGTTAGGAAACAAAAGAAGGGGGCTGGCTAGAATAATTTTAGTCAGCCCCCTTCTTCTGCATGTTACATCTACTGTTTGGCCACCGTATATGTCTCACTGCCGCTTCCGAAGCGGATGGTCACATAATAGACCCCTCCGGGGAGGGAGCTCATGTCAAGAGTGAGCGGCTCAAACGGGGCGAGAGTGCTGCCTTCAGCATTGAGCACGACCGCTCCGGCCTTGTCGGATATGGCAATGTCCGCCGTCTGCACGCTGCCCGTGCGGAGGTAGAGCTTGTCTTTGACAGGATTGGGGTATAAATCCACGGCGTGGGACCCGTCCCGGACGAGAGCGGAGAATCTTGCCTCGGCTTTTGCTCCGCGCGCGTCAACGGCGGATATTTTCACCGTCGCGCTGCCGTAGGATGAGGCGAGAAGTTTCAGTTCTGTCCCGGAGAAGGAAGGAGTGACAGGAGAGCTGCCTCCCGGGTAGGTGGTGCACTTGAAGCTGAGAGTCTCTCCGTCAGCATCGCTGAAGCAGTCGGCGAGCTCTATGGTGGACTCCTGCCCGAGAGCGCCGAGAACCAGATTGCCGATCTGAGCGGAAAGCTCCGGAGCATGGTTCTGGCTTACTGTGAGAGTGAGTGCGACTGACGCGGTCTCGAAGCCGTCAGAGACGCTGAACGTTCCGTTGTAGGTCTTGCCGTCCTCGAAGTCAAGGGCATTGAAGACTACGCTCGCGTGGCTGCCGTCTGAGCTGATGGAGCCCTTGGAGAGCGGGCCGGAAAGCGAGCAGCTGAGAGAGTGTCCGTCGGCATCGTGGATGTCGAAGTCGAGGGTTCCCGTCTCGTGAGCCTTGAGGCTCAGCGCCGTGCCTGAAACCGGGCTGACGACAGGCTTGTTGTTGCCCTTCGTCCTGATGGTGCAGGAAGCGTAAGCCGACTCGCCGCCGAGGATGTTGGAGGAGGATACCAGAAAGTAATATTCCGTCTCGAGCTCCAGTCCTCCAATCTTGCAGGAAATGGTTTCTCCTGCGGCGGCATCTGAGCGCAGCATTCTGATGTGAGGCGTGCTTGCGTCCGGTTTCGAAGAGGCGAAAGGCGATGTCTGATAATAGATGTTGAAATGGTGCGGGAGCGTCTCTCCGTCCGGGACAGTCCAGCTGAGGCTGACTATATTGCCGTCCGCACTTGCATTGACCCCGCTTACCGCACTCGGGATGGCTGTGGAGAGGGAAACCGCCGCGCCGGCATCCACCAGCCCCGCGCCCAGCATCCCCTCGTATTTGGAGTCGTTCTTCTCGTAGATGACGGGATTGGCCGTGGAAGAGAGGATGTCGATCAGGTTCTGCCTGGTAAATCCCTGTCCTCCGTACATGGAAACCACGAGCGCAGCCACGCCGGTCACATGCGGGCAGGCCATCGAAGTTCCCTCGTATCCGCCATATCCGTTGCCCGGAAGGGTCGAATATACGGTGAACCCTTTTTGGGTATCTCCGCCGGGGGCGCTGATGTCCACCCATTCGCCGTAGTTGGAGTAGTATGCTCTCTGGTAGTCGGCTCCTATGGAAGATACGGCAAATACGTTCTCCTGCCGTGCGGGATAGCAGCTTGTCTTGTTGTCATTGCCCGCAGCGAACAGCACCAGCCCTCCGGCCATAGGGCCGGTCTGATTGCCTTCCGCATCGATGCCGGCGTATTTGTTGAAGTAGTCGATCGCCTCCGAAATGCTTGCGGAATAGCTGTCCATCGCCCAACTGCAGTTGACTAGCACCGCTCCGTTGTCGGCGGCATAGACAAAAGAATTTTCGATATACGACGATCCGCCGGATGTCTGCGTGCTCATCAGCCGTACTCCGCTGTCCGGAGAGCCGTCGCCTCCGGCCACCCCGCAGACCCCGATTCCGTTGTTGTTGACTGCAGCGACCGTACCGCCCACATGTACTGCGTGGCTGGTGACGTCAAGCGCTCCTTTCGGGGTGCCGCCGTCAGCGCCCGCCACAAAGTTGTAGCCGTAGATGTCGTCTATATAGCCGTTGTTGTCGTCATCCACTCCCTCCTGGCCGTTCATCTCGGCCTCGTTGTACCAGATGTTGGCGGCGAGGTCTTCGTGTGCGATGTCAAGTCCGCCGTCGTTGATGGCCACTATGACATCGCGCCTTCCGGTGGTCTTCTCCCATGCCGGAAGCAGATTGATGTCGCTGCCTGCAACGGAACCCGCCTTTGTGCCGGGGTTGTAGTAATGCCACTGAAGCGAAAAATCCGGGTCGTTGAAGGGGAATACGCTCTGCTCTCTTGTCTTCTGCACATATTCGACGATTTCCACCCCATCGATGGCGCCAAGATCAGTGGCGGCTCTGGTCAGCGGCAGGCTTTCGTCGAAGAAAACGTCGTACCACAGGTGAAGCCCCGCTTCACGGTGACGCGCCTCGAACGGGCCTCCGTCCGGGAAAGTCCTCACCACGCGGCAGTCGCCCGAAAACGAAGAATCAACGGCTCCGGCAGCCTTTTCAGCCGCCGGTTCGCCGTTGAACTTAATTCTGATATGTCCCGGCACCGCCGATTCGGGCGGCAGGTTCCGATACACACCCGTGCCACTTTCCTGCGAAGCTTCGAATTTCTCGCCGGAGCAGGATGCGAACAGGGCAAGAGTGAGGGAGATTGCCGGAAGAATATGCTTAGGATTCACCTTTTACCTCCTGTACGGATTCTCCGCAGGCTCGCTGAACGCCTGTGGCATCGACATGTCCCGGCCGACTTTCTTGGCGAATCCGGCGGCAGGGGCTGCAGACTCGCTCTTCGCCTCGGAAGCGGCGGCAGCCATCGTGTCGGATCCCTTGTCCTTGAAGTACTCTTCGCCGGATGCCGCGCCGCTCTTCGAGAAGTTGAACTTCTTGGAGAATACAGGGCTGCACAGGCCGTTGTTGTCGATGGCCACAGCATAAACTACACCGTCTCTGTCGAATGGAGCGAAGCAGTCCTGAATCCAGGCAGAACCCTTTTCGAGCAGAGTATAGACGAGTTGGGTCTTGCTGTATTCCACGCCGTCGTCCACGAAGACACCATAGCGCATCTGTGCACCGTCGTGCTTGATGCTGATCGGGAACACAGCCGCACCCTTGACGTAAGAGTAGCCGTTGTTGTATTCATAGATGGAGTCTCCATCGTAGTATTTATCCCAGCTGACCTCAATGGAAGCCTCGGAGTCCGCCGGGATGGCCGGTGTTATCACATCACTGAAAATCACGCCGGTGGCGAAATCCAGAGTCTTGCTGTCCACCGCGATGGCGGCAATCTTGTATCCCTGGCCAGGGATTACATTGAAAAGGGTTTCATCTTTGCCGTACACGGAGTACCACTGAACATAAAGCTCCTTGCTGAGGCCGGTGTTTTCGAGCATATAGTCCATGTTGGCCTTGAATTCCTCAAAGAAGCGGTCGGAGGTGTAGTAGTCAGGTATGAGCTCATAGAAGTAGTCGATGCCGTCGTCGCTCGGGGAGATGGCGGCATTGAGCTGGTATCCCTTGATGTCACCTTCGCTGAAAGAAGCTTCGAATGTCCATTTTGTCGGGTCTCCGGCTTCCGGAGTGGAGAAGATGGTCTTGTAGAGCTTGGTGGTGGCGGCGCCGTATTCCTGCCCGTAAACCGCAAGCATATATTCCGTGCCGGCATAAAGTTCCGCACAGTCCGAATACTGGCCGTTGTACATGATGTATGAGTGAACCGGGAGCAGGTCGGCGAGTATTTCATCGTCGGTCATGTCCTTGTAGTCATCATACTTCACGACAGCGAACGAATAGGTGTCTTCGTCGTTGGACGGAGTGATGGTGAAAGATGCCTGACGCTTCTGGATGTCGGTTATCGCGAGGTCGAACGTGACGTCCGCAGGCTCCGGAGCGGCCGTCGAGAATTCGTAGCTCTCGAAATCGCTGATCGCCTTGGGCGTGTCATCGACATACGCGGCGATGACCACGTAATCGACTGCGGCGGTGAACCAGCTGATCTCTTTGTCCTTGATGTCCTCTTCATACAGCATTTCGCCGATAGCTTGCTCGTGAGTCAGACCGTAGTCGTTGAGATAGAATTCGTATTCGCCTTCAAAATAGGCGTTGGCCTGGGTCTGGAAGTCTTCTCCGAGAGCCTCGAGGGCTGACTTCTTCATGATCGCATAGTAGAACGGAGTCTCCGGGTCGTCCTTGGTGATGTTGAGGATTCCAGAGCTTAAGCTGATGTCGGTCATCGAGATTGTGAAGTGATGAACCTCGGGCTCCGGGGCCGGGTCATTCTTGTCGCAAGCGCTGAAAAGCATCGCCACCCCTGCAAATACCGGGATGAAGCGGTTGAATAATTTGGTGTTAAACATAAAATAAGATAATAAACTACTGACTAACCAAACGCCTGCATTCCTGCAGGCGGGGTCAAATGTAAACAGTTGATTTTAAAAAAACAAACCCTCCGAATTTACACTGCAGGTGCTTCGGAGGGTGTTTTGATAAAGATTTTAAATTCAATCCGGCTTTTTCGCTTTCAGATTGACGGGCTTTGTGCCGTTAGAGTTAAGGATTGATTGAATCTCAGAAAAGCGAGAAAAAAATCAACGGCTTCTTAGTCGCGAAGATCCGGGATGACGCAGGAGCGGTAAGTGTAGCTGTCCTTGCCGTCGGGGAGGGTGGAGAGGACAAGCGTAGTGTTGTCGACAGTTACGGAGTAGTCGCAGGCCCAGGACGTGCCGTCGCTGTACTTTCCGCAGAGGGTCTCCCCGCTGAGAGTCCAGCTGCCGCCGTAATGGGCGAAGCGGCCCGAACCCAGCTGCTGGTAGAGGGAAAAACTCCCGTCTCCGGAAAACTCGACATAGACTGACACCGTCTCATCCCCCACGACGGCGCTCTTCGTGCCGAGGGTGACGGAGGTAAGTTCCCACTGCCCCTCGATGCCCGCAGAAGCTGGCTGCGGGTCGTCTTTCTGACATCCGAGAGCCGTGAGAAGAATCGTTGAGAGCAAAAGCAGATTCCTTTTCATCATAACCATCCTCCATTTTTACTTTTTACAGATCTGACGATGACGGAAATATCCTGATGGATTTCCATCCCTCCTATGGCCTCATCCCCGCCGACTGCGGTGCCGCCGCCCACGGCGTTGATCCTGAACTTCGCCGAGCCGCACTTCGTCGGGTGGATGTAGAGCCTGCCGTACCTGATATACGGCTCCTCTGTGAGTCCTATGGCTTCGGCGGCTTCGTCAGTATATTCCACGCCAAGATAGGTCAGATTGACCGATGCAGAGCCGAAGTGCTCCGAGAGGTCGAGCCACTGATTCTCTCCGGCGACTGCGGTAAGGCAGGGAGTCCCCTCTATCTTCATCATCAGTCTCCACGTGTCTATGGCGCCGGTGCCCATCTGCTTGCGATAGTTTGCGAGGGAAATTGAGGCCGGAGCGCCTGAAACATAGTCCTTCTTCCCGGCGGAGGCGAGCCTGGTCTCAAAATCATTGGCGGAAGACAGCAGCATTTCCTTGAATTCCTTGACTGAGTAATGCTTGCCGAGCTTTTTGGCGTATGACAGACCGAGAGCCGCTATCCCGGATACGTGAGGGCAGGCCATCGATGTACCCTGCATGTAGCCGTAGTCCGACCCGTCGTAGAGTTCGGACGGCAGAGTGGACAGTACGAGTCCCTTTCTGCTCGTCCACGGAGCGAGATAGGCCTCTCCTCCCGGAGCCACTATATTGCAGCCGGGGCCATAGTTGGTGTAGTAAGCCGGAAGGAAGTCCGGGCCGAATGCGGATACGCTTATGATGTCGTTAAGGGCGCCCGGGTAGGTGGCATAAGGGTCGCCGTCATTGCCTGCGGCGAAGATGGCTATGCCTCCGTCAAGGACATCGTTGTTCTTTGTGGCCTCAAAATACTTGATCGCATCATATTCCATGCTGTTGGTGCCGCGATTGCCGCTGCGGTAGGCTTCATCCGAGAGAAAGGCTCCTCCCGTGTAGCCGAAAGAGCAGGAAATGATGGATGCCCCGTTGTCGGCGGCGTATTTTATGGCCTTGGCGGTGATATAAGATGAACCTCCATACCCGCCGTCGAATATCTGGCAGGACATTATCTTCACTCCGTCGCGGTTTCCGCTGCCTCCGGCCACTCCGCAGACCCCGAGACCGTTGTTGTTGACTGCGGCGATGGTGCCGGCGCAATGGGTGCCGTGCCCGGTGTCCCCGGTCTTGTCCCAGCTTATCGGGCCGTCATCCACGAAGTTCCATCCGTGCAGGTCTTCCGTGCCTTTGGGGTTCGTCCACATATTGGCCGCAAGGTCCGGATGGGTGTATTTCACGCCTTCGTCCACCACCGCCACGATGATGGAACCGTCGCCTGCTGTGAGGCCGCTCCAGACATCCTTGACGTTGATGTCCGCCCCCTTATAGACGGAAGTCGCGATGGAAGCGTTGCCGCTGTTGATGTAGTGCCACTGGTCGGCAAGGTAGGGGTCGTTGAACGACGTGCCTGCGGCCGCCGTCAATCTGAGCTTCGGGGCTTCGGTCGCTTCGTATGGATAGACTAAGCAGTCCGAAGCTTTGGTATAGACGGAGTTGTACTCCACGGCGCACACCTCGGAGGCGGCGGAGAGCCTCCCCGCAAGCGCTTCGATCTCCTCCCCGTCGGAGACGGGTATAAGATACCAGCGGTCAAGTCCGAAGCGCTCTTCGAGCTCTTCTTTGCCTTTTACAGGAGCGAAAGCCCTGCTGACGCTTCCCACTCCTTCGACCGATTCCAGCCGTGAGGCGTCGGCACCGGAGAGGACTTTGACGAACAGCACATCGGCCCCGGCGCCGGCCCGGGTGTTGACTATCTTTGCGGCTGCCGCGCTCTCCGGAGCGGAATCCTCCACCGGGAGCCGCTCCGCGCAGCCGACAAGGGCCGCCGCCCCGAAGCCGGCAAGTGCCAAGATTTGCAATTTCTTCATAATCGATTGAAATTAAGAGAACCCGGCCTTGACATCAAGGCCGGGTTCTGATATTGTCAATATGTTTTATTCCGCGATGAACTCGACCATCTTGCTCTTGAGGCAGCTACCGTCGAAGTTTCTGTTGAAACTTTTTTCAATCGCCTTGGCGCTGAAGACGGCGACTTTCGGGCTGTACTCCAGGCTGAGACCGGCAAAGCCCCTGACGTGAAGCTTCGCGGCAGCGCTCACGGAAGATTTCTGCGAGCCGTCAGCGGCGACAGGGAAGTTGTGGCCTTCCGCGAGCACAAAAGTCTCGATGCCGCCCGCAAAAGCTCCGAGGTACTGCCCGTCTTGAAGTACGATATAGGCGACGGCAAACGAAATAGTGCCGCTCTCCGCATCGTATGAGCTTACCTTGCCGTATTGGGCGAGCTGCTCGTCCGTAGCTCCTTTGTACTTCAAGTACTGGTTATATTCCACTACATATATCGGAAGATTGTAATATGTTTCTCCGCTCTCCTGCATCGGGATGGCAATCTCTCCGCTCTCGGCATCATAAGTGAAAGTGAAATCCACATTGCTGCACCATGGTGCTATGACATAGGTGTTAGCTTCATTAGGATTCTGGAAGAGTTCCAGACCTTTGTCGACAGCAGGATTGTTGTCGTCATCCACAAGGAAGCCTGAGCCATAGGTGTAATCACCTGTTCCGAGCAGGACATTGGCAAGGCCGTCGGTGGTTATCTCCGCAGTCTTGACCGTGGATTTATAGCCGTTGGTCGCCCAGACTACCAGCGTATAATCCGTCAGCGCCTTAAGTCCGCCGTAGACATCGGAATAGCCTGAGCCGTTGATGAGTTCGAGATTCTCCGCGCTGACTTCTTCGAGATTCTCGAGATCCTCGTTGATGTCTTCGCTGAGTTCAGCCGTAGGGAAGACACCGAGCTTGACGCTCGTGAGATCCTTGCCGTAAACATAGAATGCTACGGAGTTGGTCTTGTTGTATCCGAGAGCCTCATAGCGTGAAGTAAGCTCGATTCCGGCGTTGACGTTGACTGCGTAGTTCTCCTCGTCCCCGGAAGCCACATAGCTGAACTCTGCGGAGCAGCTTCCCTGAACGGCTCCGGCATCATCGAAGCTTACCGCTACGATGGTGTAGATTCCGCTCTTCTCAAGCGACAGTGAGACTGCGCCCTTCTCGATGTCGAGCTCCTTGGCGCCGGTCTCCGTGCCGTCACCTATGGCGGCTACGTACTTGTTGACGGCGGCGGTGCTGAGAGGCCCCTCGTACACGCAGTACTTCACGGCGGATACGTCAACTCCGAGCGTGAACGCTACAGGAATTTCCCCGTTCTCAGTCTCGCCGGCCTCGGCGCTGATGCTGTAGTCCGTAAGGATTGCTCCCGGGAAAGTGATTACGAGGCTCTGCATTTCTGCTCCACTCCATCCTCCGATGTTGAACATGTAGTAGTAAGGAGCCAGGGAAACCGCCGCAGGCAGTCCGTTCTCCTGATACTGGAGCACACGGTTATATACTCCCCATTTATCCTGCGCATCCTTGTAGGGCTCGAAGGCGGACGGGTGCACAAGCCAAATCTTTGCTTTATAATTGCTGTTGGTGTAGCCGGTGTTGAATTTGTCGAAATATACGAGGTCATCTTCGGTGATCTTGGTCTCGTATCCTTCGACTCCTTCCAGAATGACGTCGCCCTTTTGCAGAACTCTGAAAGTCAGCCACTCGCTACCGTCGGCGCAGCTCTCGTCCAATTTTGCGAACGGGTTCTCCAAACGGTAGAGATTAGGGTCGTTGTCGTTGCTGTAGAGGATGGCGGCGTACTCATCGTCCTGAGGGACTGAGAAGCCGAAGTAGAAGTTCTCAGCGAGGCCTACAGGCCCGAGTTCGTTCCACTTCTCCCTCGTCACTTTGAGGTCGAAGGCGATAGGGTTGCTGCTGTATTTGGAGGCATACTGCGGGTCGTCAATCTGGAAAGACACAGAGTAGGTGACTCCGATTTTGGAATTGTTGAACTCCACAGAGATGGAAGATTCGCTCTGTCCATCCTCGAAAACGAGGCTCGAAACAGAGAAAATACCGCTCGTATCAGCTACGACCACAGGCACTTCTATGGCCCCGTCGGAGACGGTACGCATCACGGTGATGCTGGCCTGTGTAGGCTCGGCCGGGTCGATTATAAGTTCGGAATCCTGTGCCGGGAAGTAAACCCCGTAGCATCCGTCCACATCAGGCTCTCCTGCTTCGTGGACCGTCTCCTTGACGCAAGAGCCGGCAGCTATTGACAGCGCGGCAAGCGCAAGCAAATATTTAAATGTCTTTTTCATCTTAATTCCGTGTTAATCGTTAGTCTGTAACTCCATCAAGAAGATTCGGCTCCTGGTCTGCGACAGGGAGGCTTCCGCCCTCGTTGTCAACGATGCCGAAGTTGGTGTTGAGTTCGGCCGTGCAGAAGCGGAGCAGCCACCAGCCGTCGTCGGCCCTCATGTTGAAGCGGTATGCGGTAGGCCAGTTGCTCTCGTCCTTGCTGCTGCCGTGGAAGCGGACGAGCGGCTTGCCCAGGCGCCTCGTGTCGGCATTTGAGAAGCCTTCGCCCCAAAGCTCGACTCTCCTCTGGAACCATACCTCGTCCTCGATGCTGCGTCCGCTGGCTGAAGCGTCGTAACCCGGGCAACGGTACGTGCTGACGAAGTCGTTGAGAATCTTGGTGCCCTCCGCGACGTTGCCGCTCTTGATGAGACCCTCGGCACGGGTGAGAATCATCTCCTCGACCCTCATGAACGGCCAGTCCTCCTCGTTGGTGGTGGTGCCGATGGTGTACGTGCCGAACTTGACGTTGGTATAAGGGAGGAAGATGAGCTTGGTGTTTTCGATCTCCTCGGTGGCAATCTCCTGACCTTTGAGGTCTCCCCATGTGAGGCCGTCAAGGAGCGGAGAATAGTAGTTTTCGTCAAGCCACCAGCCCTTGCGCACGTCGTTGTCGTCAATCTTGTTGTAGAGCAGATTGTTGATGCAGAAGTATGAGCCGGTGCCGGCAGAATAACTGTATCCCGAGAATGAGCGGATCCATGAAGACGAAGTCGCATAAAGGAACGTCTTGGCGGCGTCGAGCGTCATGTCATAGCCCCAGAGCCAGTTGTGGTCCGCGATGTTGTAGAACGACGGGGCGCCGAGTTCGGCGATGGTCGCAGGGGTGTAGTCCCCGATGGCCTTGGCGGCGTCTTCGGCGGCCTTCGCCCATTCGGACATATAGAGGTACGCCCTCGCGCGCAGACCATAAGCCACCTGCTGGTCAATCTTGGACTTGTCAGGTCTTACATAGCCTTCAAGATTGCTTACGGCGAAGTCAAGGTCAGAAATGATCAGATCATAGACTTCCTTGACGGTCGCACGTGCGTTGTTGGTGAATTCGGTCGTGGTCTCGGTGACGATAGGCACGCAAGGCTTGTCGGCTGAAGTCGCATAGCTGAACTGGAAGTACGGCGCCAGGTTGAGGTAGCTGAACGCGCGCACGGCGTGTGCCTGTGCCACTTTATACCTGATGTCGTCGGAGGTCTCCTCGGTGATCTCTCCATAGGACTTGATCACGTCGTTGGCCCTTGAAACTTCATCATAGACGCCGCGATAGCGGATATACGGGTTGGCATAGTCCGCGTTGCGCGAAGTGAGGTCGGAGCATACGGCGAACCAGTTGTAGTTGTTGTCCTGACCTACTACGTCGGCTGCTTCAAGGTCGTTGGAGAACGCCATCATCACGAAGCTGAAGTCGTCCGGACGGCTGGAGCCGAAGTTGCCGTATGAGAGCGGGTCTCCGAGCTTGAAATACATTCCGGTAAAGTTGGCGTCGGCCCTTTTTGGGAGAACGGAAGTCGTTTCCTCAAGCTGCTTGGCAAGCAGGGTGCCGCCCTGCGGCTCCACGAGGTCGATATCGGAGCAGGCCCCCAATGTCAGTACCCCCGTGAGGGCAATAGCTGAATAATATTTGGAGTGTTTCATTGTATTTCCGTTTTAATTGTTAGAAAGTGAGGGTGATGCCTCCGGTGATGTTGCGCATTGCAGAATATGCGCCGGAGTTGAGGCCGGAACCGGAAGTATAAGAGCCGATACCCATCGAGAAGCGAGGGTCGATACCCTTGCGTGCCGTCAGCACTGCGAGATTTTCACCTGCGGCGAAGATTCTGAGGCTGCCGAGTCCGAGCTTCTGGGCTACATTTGCAGGGAAAGTGTACCCGATGGTCACGTTGTTGACGCTCAGATAGTTGGAGCTTACGAAGAACCTGTCTACGGAGCTCTGTCCAACGGTGGCGTCACCATCAAGACGAGGGATGTCGCTGTCCTTGTTGTCCTCAGACCAGGCGTTGAGGATGTCCCTGTGGATGTTGTTGCCGGCAGAAGACTGCGTGAGCATCAAAGACTGATATGTACCGTCATAGTACTTGCCTCCGAGCTGGAATGAGCACTGTACGGAGAAGTCGAAGTTGTATGCCCTGAGGGAAGTGCCGAAACCGCCGTAAACTTTAGGCAGGGTGGTTCCGCACTCGAACTGGTCGGCCTCCGTGAATACGGTGGTCGTGGTGGTCTCGCCGGTCCAGTTGCCGTCCGCGTCCTTGACCTTCTTGTAGTAGAGGGCCTTGCCGGTCTCGTGATCCACGCCCGCATACTTGCGTACATAGGACTCGTAGAGGGAGCCGCCTACCTTGTAGATGCTGGAGCTGCCCTTGATGCCCTCTTCTGACACGCTTTCGTCAAGAGAAAGAATCTCGTTGACATAGTGGCTGATGTTGAGGTTCCAGTCCCAGTTCACGTTTCTGCTGCGGATGATTCCTCCGTCAAGGATGACTTCAACACCCCTGTTGCTGATGGAACCCACGTTGACAGGATAATATCCGGTAGGGTTACCTGAAGAAAGAGGCACCTGCTTGGAATAGAGGAGGTCGGAGGTGATGCGGTCGAAGAGTTCGACGCTACCGTTGAGCCAGTTTCCGAAGAGTTCGAAGTCCGCGCCGACATTGAATGAGTGTGAAGACTCCCAGGTGAGATCCTCGTTGCCCTTGTAGATGAGGTTGAGGGAGTATTCTCCTGTCTCCTCATTGTAAGAGTGTGAGTACTGGTCAGAGTACGGGAAGTAGCTTCCGAGGTTGTCGTTGCCCTGCACACCGTAGCTGACCTTCAGTTTGAGCATGTTCACCCAGCTGGCGTCGCTCATGAATTCCTCCTTGGAGAGAAGCCATGCGCCGCCGACGCTGCCGAAGTTGCCCCAGCGGTGACCCGGTGCGAAGCGTGAGGAGGCGTCGCGACGGAAAGAGCCGCTGACGAAATACCTGCCGTCATAGTCATACTGCACCCTTGAGAGGATGCCCTGGGTCATATAGCTGCTGGAGCTGGAGCTGACCGATTTGTTCTTGGTGCCGTCGGCATTGTTGAGCTCGCCGATGTACGGGTTGAACATGTGGTCATTGGATCCGGCCAGGCTCTGGCCGAGCAGCTTGTACATCTCGAAGCCTACGAGGGCGTCGAAGTGATGATTGCTTCCGCCGAAGTCGGTCTTGTAAGAAGCGAGATACTGGTTGTTTACCGTGAAGGTTCTGCTGCTTGAGACATATACTGAGCCGTCAACGCTGCTTGAGGATCCGAACGGACTTGAGAAGCTGTTATAGCGGGTGTTGTCGCTCATCACACCGATGTTGGCGCTGAGGTCAAGCCCCTTGACCGGGCTGAGAACGACTCCCCATTTGCCGGTGAACACGTCTGAATAGTACTGGTTGCCGTCAATCTCATTGTCACGCACCGCGTTTCCGATGATGGACGGACGCTTGAAGTTGGTGTTGTTGGCATCGTACTTCTTGATGCCGTTCTCCATCATGATCTCGTGGGTGCCGGTCGCACGAATGTAGAGCGGATAGATAGGGCCGATCATGTTGGCGATGTAGAAGATGTTGCCTGAGGAGCCGTAGCCGTAAGATCCCGGAGATGAATAGTCACCGTGAGAGTAGCTGACGTTGGTGGAGAGCTTGAGCCATGGCTTGGCCTGATAGTCGGCGTTGATGCGTGCGGTGTAGCGCTTGTAACCCGAGTTGTCAATGATACCTCCGTCGTTGAGGTAGCCTACGCTGCCGTAGTAGGAGAGGCCGTCCTTGTTGCCGCTTGCGGAGACGTTGTACTCCTGACGGAATGAGTTGTGGAACGACTCGTCGTACCAGTTGTCCGGAGTATAATAATACTGGCCGTCATCGTAGCCGAGGGTGGCGTTAGGGTTGATCTTGAAGTTGCGCCCGATGAGGTTCTGCCCGTCAGGAACGGTATAGACCTTGTAGCCGAGACCGCCGTTGTTCTGGTCGAAGAGATTCTTGTCGGCGTCGGCATAGGACTCCGCCACTGACTTGCCGGCGTAGTAGGACTTGTTGTAGAGGAGCTTGTACCAGGTCTCGTAATACTCCGCAGGGTCGCTGATTACGTCGTACTGCGGGATGAGGCGGGAGTTGGAGCCCCACTTGGCGTCGAACTTGACGTTAGGAGTGTTGCTGCTGGCCTTCTTTGTGGTGATGAGCACGACTCCGTTGGCGCCGCGGGCACCGTAGATGGCGCTGGCGGATGCATCCTTGAGGACGGAGATGGACTCTACGTCGTTAGGGTTGATGTCGGAAATGGAACCGTTATATGGCATGCCGTCCAATACGTACAGAGGGGCGCTGCTCGCGCTCATTGAACCGATGCCTCGGATGCGGATTGTCGCTCCGTTGGATGCAGGGTCTCCGGAAGAGGAGAGGATCTGCACGCCGGGGGTCGTTCCGGCGAGTGCGGAGGTCACGTTGGTGGAGATTCTCTTTTCGATGGTCTCGCTCTTGACCATTGCGGCGGAACCGGTGAACGAACTCTTGGTGGCCGTACCGTAGGCGACCACGATGGTCTCGTCGAGGAACTCGGCGTCCACGTCAAGGACGACGTCAATCTTTGACTTTCCGGCTACTTCCACATCCTTTGAGGTGTACCCGACAGCGGAGAACTGAAGGGTGGCGGATGATGGAGAGCTGATTGAATAGACACCGTCGGCATCGGAGGATGTTCCCGTGAGGGTGCCTTTCACCATTACTGAAGCGAATGGTATTCCTTCGCCTGTTGAAGCGTCCTTGATCGTTCCCGTGACGGTCAGATTCTGAGCCGACACGGACACTGCCATAAGCAATGACAGGACGCTGAAAAACAGTTTCGCTTTTTTCATAAGCAAATACTTAAATTAAACATAAATTATACTAACCACTATTTATCTTCTAACCGTGCCCGTCCGCCCCCTCTGCCGTCCGCACTTTTAAACGGGCGTTTTTATAAGCGAAATTTCGTGCAAAATTATCAGAATATTTCATATAAACAAATCCCCTAACACTTGATTTATAGGTAGTTGTATGCGTAAATTGTTATTAGATACGCCGATTTGCTTACATTTCTTTACAATTATGGCCGAAAATTCTCCGAAATGTAAGTAGATTTTGGCGAAATTCCAAAATCTGTGACAGATAAAAACCTTGCTGATTTTTAAAAATTCGTCCCGAACCTGGCCTTCATCCAATGTTCAAACACTGCGTCAGAGATATGGATTTCCTTGCCCCGCTCTTCGATAAGCTCTTTGTTGAGAAGCGTTTTTTTCAAAACGGCAATGTTGGATTTGGTGCCTATATTCCAGTTTGCAAGAACCGCCTTGGAGGTAAACCCGGTATGCACACCTGCACACACCGCTTTGAGGAAATTCACCTGATATGAAGACAGGGACTTGATCTGCTCAGTAAAAAAGGAGTCATTCTGGGCCATGAGGGCGTCCGTCGCCGATTTCAAGCCGTCTTCCGTCGCGACACGGTCCGTTTCGGCATATAGATTCCAGGCGAGTTGCTGAACATAAGAGGAGTGATTGTTTACCGTGACGCATATCCTGCGGGCAAGTTCTTCCGATATTTCCTTCCCCCCTTTCCGAAATCGGGAAACGATATATTCCACCCAGTCCCCGGTAGCGATTTTATCCAGAAACAGCACTTGTCCGAATTGATAGAACGGCATTCTCTTGTTCTGGAAGATGTTCTCAAGCATGTGTTTGCTGCTGCCGAAAAGGCAGTACGACACGTTTTCCTGATGCTGCCATACGCCACGCATCCTTTTTTGTATCGCGACGGAATCCGGGAATTCTCCGACTTGCTGGAATTCATCTATGCATATCAACAGATGCTTCCCCTTTTTTCGTGCGATTCTCTCGGGGAGGTCCAAGATTTCCTCCGGCTTGACCTGCTTTGGGGAGAGGCCGAGGGAGAACGAATATTCTCCTACAATGTCAGGACTCATGGAGATTCTCGGTGAAATGCGGCCAATGAATTCCGCAATATCCTTCAGCGCCGAATCCAGTGATGACGATGTCCCTTTGAGGATCGCTTCGGAAAATCTGTTGTAGAAGTCATATTCATCACGGCAGTCGTATATGTCAAGGAACACCGGAATGACAGAAGAATCTTCGATTTCGCCAATGACTCTTTTTACCAGAGAGGTTTTGCCCATGCGTCTGGGGGATATGAGAATGACGTTCACACCGTGGGCGAAATCCATCAGAAGTTGACGAGTCTCCTTCTTTCGATCCGTGAAATTTTCCCCGGAAACGGAGACCCCATATGCAAAAGGCTTTTCCATATTATCTTGAATTATACGCGAATATACGGAGAAAAATTGTTTTTCCACAAGTTTGTGGTCCACAAGTTTGTGGAATTTTTCATTTCTCGGTTTGGCGTATTCTCGAACTAAGAAGCTATCCCGACACCCGTTTTCGGGAGTTGACAGCGGGGTGGCCGGCATGGAGATTCCGGCAGCGGATATCAGCTATACCGCTCTGTTCACAAAGAAAGGGATGTAGTATATCGGAAGATACAGAATACCGTTTTCTTCATAGACTTCCCGCTCATTGCTAAGTACCACGGCCCTTTTTATTCCATAATCGGGAGTCCGGAGGAAGGAGTCAAGAGCGCTGTGTACTTTATAATCCTTGCCGGATTTAACCTCTATCGGAAGAACGGACAGAGAATCGTAGTCGTCCACGAGGAAATCAACTTCGCCTTTCTGCTTGTTGTCGTAATACCGGAGTCTGAAGCCGTGTGCGTGAAGCTCCTGGGCTACGGCCGTCTCATAGACATTCCCCAGATTGACACTTGTGTCGTCGTTGAGAATGGCGTTGATGTTGGTGTTGAACAGCAGATATGACAGGATGCCGACATCATTAAGGTAGAGTTTGAGGAGACTTTTGGTCTCTGATTCGGAAATCGGGAATCTCGGGTTGCTTATTGCCCGCACCTCAAGGGCGACACCGGCGCTGACCAGGTATTCGAATTCATGGTCGTAATCGGAGAACCGTTTTCCCTTCTTACCTTCTATATCTTTAATTATCAATCTTTTTTTTCTGTTCTCCATCAAGGATGGAATGATGTCGTACACTTTGCGGATTGACAGCTTCCTGTCTTTATCGTACTTCGAGCAGTCAATTGCATAGAGATTATGGATATCTCTCTGTATTCGTCTGAGTTTGACGACATTAAGCTCGGACAGAAAACTGTTCACGGCTTCCGGAAGCCCTCCCGTCACAAGGTATTCCCTGAATTTCTTCATCATATAGCCGTGAGTGTTCTCATCCAATGCCTCGCGGTTTAAGCATTTGCTCCGCATCGACTCGATGGATTCAGAGCCGAACCCGTTGGCGATGAGGAACTCTTCGAAGTCAAGCGGATACATCTGTTCAATCTCGACGCTTCCGATGGGAACAGACCCCGTATCGTGCAGCGCGACCCCCAGCAGAGAGCCGCTTGCTATGAAGCGGTAACGCCTGTCCTGCCTCAAAAATTTCAACATCGTGAGAAGTTGCGGATACTCCTGAATCTCATCAAGAAATACAAGGGTGTCTTCGAACTTTCCCAACCTGTCTCCCGCAATAATTCCAAGCTGTATATATAAATCGGAAGTGGTTTTTACATTGGCGAAAAGCTGCGGGCCCTCCTTGTCTTCCCGGAGGTTGACTTCTATGAAATTTTGGAATAGCCGAGTGCCTACATATCTGATTATGAACGATTTGCCAATCTGTCTCGCTCCGTTTACCAACAATATTTTCTCCGGCTCTCCGCCCAGAAAGTCCTCGATGACCTTTGCGAATTTACGGTACAGCATCTCTTTGTTTTTTGCAAAAGTATGACTTTTTCCGTGATTTGGCAAGGGGGTTTTATGACTTTTTCCGTGATTTCGGGCTGCGTTTTTATGACTTTTTCCACGCCATTTCGTTGCCAAGAAGCCAGTCTTTGTACCGCGCGCGAGAAGTAGACACAGAAAATAATTTTTGATGTTAATAATTTC
>CAVHNN010000030.1:0-24941 GCA_963637465.1 Paludibacteraceae bacterium | reverse complement strand
GCGGTGGCGGGGTCGTACAGCCGCGCCCCGAAGTCCAGCAGGGGCAGCCCCGCCGGCTCCTCCTGCCACTCCTTCCCCGAGAAGCGCCAGCGTCCGTCGGCGTCGCCCGTCTCCGCATACGTCCCCGTCCTCCCTCCGAACGGGTGGTAGTCGCTCCGCGAGCGCACAGCGCCCTGCGCGTCCACCGTCGCCCGCACGCTCCCGAGATGGTCGGTCACGTGGTAGCGCACGTCGTCGACCGCGCCGGTGGAGGCGCGGCGCAGGATGCGCCCGCAGCTGAACCCGACGCTCTCCACCGTCCCGTCCTCAAGCAGCACGAACGAGCCCCGATAACGGCGCCCGCCGCCGTCCGCCGTCTCGACGGCGGCCTTCGTCCCGTCGGAGAGCCTCGCGTAGACGGCCTTCACCGCCCCGCCCTCGCGCAGCACCGCCGCCCCTCCCGTGATGTCGTATTCGACGGCGACCCCCTCCAGCGGCCCGGAGGTCACGCCCCCGTCCCTGCCGTAGGTCCAGCCGTCTCGGCGCAGGCCGGTGTAGGTGTATGAGAGGAGGGTTTCCGGAAGGCTTCCCGAGGCCCCGTAGCGGCTCAGCGAGGCCAGGTCCCCGTCCGGGGTGTAGGAGATGTCCCCTTCGGTGTAAGTCCGCAGCGGGGCGGAGGAGGTCCCCTCGTACCTGCGCGTGTCCGTGAGGCGCCCGAAGCCGTCATAGGACAGGGAGAGGGTCTGCGGCGCGGCCGTTCCGTGGCGCCAGCTCCACTCGGAGGCCTGGCCCGACCATCTGGCCGGCGAGGAGGACGGACGCTCCGGACGGCCGCGCCGCAGCGACATCGTGAACAGCGGAGCCCCCTGCGACGAGGATGTGACCCCCTTGGCGGCGCTGCGCCCGGTCAGCCATCCGCGTATGTCGCAGGTGTCCGTGACGCTCACCGCTCCCGACCCGCTCCCGAGGGTCATCCCTCTCGGGTGCCCGAGGTCGTCGTAGGCGTATGCAATCTTCGCCTCCGCGCCCCCGTCCGCGGACACGCTCTCCGAGATGAGCCTGCCCTCGTTGTCGAAGGTGCGCAGCGTCAGCTTCGCGTGCGTGCCGCAGGCCTCCCGCTCCGCGGTCACGTTGCCCGCGAAGTCATATCCGAGGCTCGTCCTGCACACGGTGCCGTCCGGCCACCTCTCCGCCGTCTGGATGGGGCGTCCGAGGCTGTCGTAGTGGAAGGCCCTTACGACGTACCCGGAGACGGCTCCGTATCCCCCCGTGGGGGAGAGCACCGCCGTCTCCGACCATGTCGGAAGGCCGGCGCCCATGTCCGGGTCGTGCATCGAGGTCACCCCCTCCACCGCCAGAAACCCGAGGCCCTGCGCCCCCTCCTGCGAGCGGTCGCCGCGGAGCGTCCTCTCCAGCGGCACCGCCGTCACGGGGTACGCCTCCGCGGGACGGGCGGAGGAGGCGAAGAGGGACTGGAAGTGTTCCCGCGTCCCGGAGCCGGACAGCAGCCTGCGCTCCGAGAGGTGCCCGTGGGCATCATAGGAGTACGTGATCCACTTCCCCGCGGCACGGGCCTCGCCCCCGCGCTCCATCACCACGCGTCCCGACGCGTCGTACACATACTCCTCCGTCTCCCGGCCGGGGAGCTTGCGTGTCAGAATCCATCCCCTGCCGCTGAAGCGTCGCACCGTGCAGAAGCGCGAGGCCGCAGTGCCGTTCGCGTCCGCCAACCCGGGGACGGCCCACGTCCCGCCGTCCGGGAGCAGGGCGCTGCCTCCGGGGCTTATGGTCCAGGCCTCGTTCCCCATAGGGTCGTGCACGCGGTAGGTGTCGAGGGAGGTGCCGTCCCCCGTGCGGCGCTCGAGGACCGTCCTGCCGAATGCGTCCGTGAAGGTGTCGGATACCCTCCCGTCCTCGTCGGTCACCCTCGTGCGCACGAGGGTTCCGGCTGGCCAGAAGCCCGAGACGACGAGCCCGCCGCCGGCGTCCACCGCGAGCAGGCGCACCTCGCCCTCCGCGTTCGAGCCGTAGGAGAGCGCGACGGGGCGGTCCCCCGAGCCGGCGGCGTAGTCGGCCCCGGCCCTGTAGGACTTCAGCGGACGGTCAAGGGGCGAGGCCTCGTATTCCAGAGCGGAGAAGGCGCAGTCCGAATCGCCCCCGTATCCTGCGGAGCTGTACCACGAGGCCTGCGCGGCCTCCACGCCGGAGAGCGGCTCCTCCGCCCTGCCCGAGTCCGACGCGGACACGTACGGCAGCCACGTCTTCGCGTCCGCCCTGCGCATCAGGTCGTAGGTCACCGGGGTGACGACGTTGCGGCCCGTCAGCGCCCCGGCACCCACGCGCACCATCTGCTCGGGGTATCCCAGCCCGTCGTGGAACGTCAGCTCCTCGCGGAAAGTTCCGCGGCCGGTCGAGGTGTAGGTGCGCCGCAGGATCCAGTTCCCCGGGATGTCGAGGCGCTCCGTGCTGTCCTGCGGCTCCGGGGACGGAGCGGGAGCGGGCGCGCGCAGAATCAGGGTCACCGGCGCGAAGCCGCCCGCAGTGTCGCGGACGGTGAGGGTCGTCCAGTAGTCGGAGGTTCCGGCGTACGCCGATGTCGGAGCCACGTGGATGAAGTCCGACCCCTCCCCCTCCGGCGAGTCCAGCGCGAACTGCCCGCCGTCCGGCCAGATGTCCGCCGTCCACGGGCCGCTCGCGTTGACATATATGGCCCTCTCCGAGGTGTCGCCGGAGCTCCACTCAAGGGATGTCGGAGACACCGTCACCTGCGCCCCGGCGCTCCCCTGCGGGAGGAGGGTCAGCAAGAGGACGGAGAGCAGCGCCGCCATGAGGGATCCTGCCCGACGGCGGCTCCGCCGCTTGACAGAAGATGAGATGAAGCATGCGGGCAGGTTCATATCGAAGTGTTTTCCTTGTTGTCGGTGGAGTAGAGCCAGGCGCCGACGGTCCTTCCGAGGGCGTCAAGCACCTCGTGCAGTTTCCCGCTCGCGTTATAGGTGTATGAGACGGACACGCCGTCGGGCCCCGTCTCGCGGGTCAGACCCACCAGAGGTTCGTATTCCCATGCCGTGACCTCGGCCCCGGCGATGGCCCTCAGGCCGGCCTCCGACTCCGCCGGCAGCGCCCCCGGGAGTGGGGCGGCCTCTATGAATCCGAGTCCGGAGACGGCCTTCACCGCCGACAGGGACGCGCCCGTCACAGAAGCCACAGGGTACAGACCGCCGTGCCCCCAGACATAGACCGTCGCCGTCCCGTCGGGCGAGGTGCGCGTGAGGAGGCGGCCCAGTCCGTCATAGGAGTAGGAGGTCACGCTTCTCACTCCCGTGGCGAAGTCCGTCTCCGTGACACTCCCCACCCTGAAGAGCGACGGGTGGGACGACGGGGCGGGACGCACGTAAGCGTACTCCGTCTGCGACACCGCACTCTCCTCTCCTCCGGACGGCTTCACGAGACGCGTCTCGGACAGGGGGAACCCCACCATGCCCGCGTCGGCCATCAGCTTCGCCACCCCGGAGGCGGCTTCCGTCACGTAGCGCCGGCGGAGCAGAGACTCCGCGCCGCGGCTGTCCGACGCCCTCTCCTCCGAACGGAGGAAGTCCGCGTTGTACGCGTATGTGGTCATCTTCACAACCCTCCGGTCCCCGAACACGATGCTCTCCGTCCGAGATGACACGTCCTCCCGGCCCGTCCAGAGACCGACGTCGGCAGTGGAGAAGTAGACATATCTCGGAAGCCAGCTGAACGAGGTGTCTGGAGAAAGACAGGAGAAGGCACGGCTGTCGGAAGCGACGATGTTCCCGTCCGCATCAATGCTCTCCTCTAATGTGAGAGCTCCCCGGGAAGAATCCTTCGTGCGGGAGACGAAGAGGACGGCCAATGAATCCGGCCAAAGCGTGTACGAGCCCAGATATCTGTTCCTTTCAGGCTGCAAGTTCCTGAAAGTCACCTTGTCCGGGTCGTCCTTCCAAGTGCGGAACTTGTATCTCACGGCGCTTCCGTCCCTGCGGCGCTCCGTCACCGTCCCATACTCTATGTGGTTCCCACCGAAGCGGGTGAGGTTGTTGGTCCAGATAACTCCCCACTGCTCGGTTCCGGCAAACTTCACATGATGACTCAGTTTGTACCTCGGCATATATGTCAGGATGCCGGAGCTGGCATTGCCGTCCTTGTATTCGTAGGAACGGCTGTCCAGAAGCGTCCCGTCCGTCCCGTAGCTTGAGATTAGGCTCATGCGGACTCCGCCGCACTGCCCGATACTGTCAACGAGAACGGGATTGAAACCGTTTACGGATTCTTGGACGACCGCTCTGCCATACGAGTGGGGCTCGTATGCAAAGGAGGAATATCCGCCTGTAGGATAGGTGATCTTTGCGAGCGTGCCGTATTTCGCATATGCGGGATCCGGACGTCTCGGACTGTCCGGAAGGATTGTCTCGTCGTTGTTCTCGTCCAGTTCCGTGGCACCGAGATAATTCCTGTAATTGCTGCTCCGCCCGTTGTAATACCCCCAATGGTCTATCTTGAATGTGCCGTACATGGGGCAGAGGTCATTGTCGTAGTATTCCATGGAGAATGTCCCCTCGCCGGACACCGTCACCGAGGACAGGAATCCTGTCCCCGATTTGGCGCTCGTGTCATAAAGAAGGCTGCAGGTCCGGATGTCCTTCCCGCCGTGACGGATCTTGATCCCGGAGAGTTTAGGGACACTCAGGCGGGTGACATATACGGACTCGTCGTCATAGTCCTTGTATGGACTATGGTAACGTTCGGAAGGGACGGCCCCGTAAGAAAAAATGGCAAGGGTGTCACCGTCCACGAGAACGTTGTCCGGTATGCCGTACCATGACTCGCTGTCCGACAGCCTCTTGCCTCCGAAGTTGGTCGACGAATCGCCCGGATAGTCCGGGATGTCACTCGTCGTGACGACGCTCCAACAGATTGTGTATGGCCGCAGCGCATGCACATTTACGGTCTTTTTGTAATTGAATTCGAGCGTCCTTCCGTTAGGTGCCACGACACGGCTCAATCGCCATGCGGAAATCGTCGAACCTCCGTCATAGAGGACATCTGTGCTCGTGCCGTGCTGATTCCCGACTTCGCCGTCGAATTCGTAACGGTATCCGTCCGCCATGGTAATCGATATTGGCGTATTGAGATTGTAATCGGAACTCATCTCTATATGAATCCCTTTGTCGCTGACGTTTGTGCCGTATATGACCACCTCCCCGTTGGGAGCCAAATGGAACGAGCCGGTATATCCCATGAAATTGAAGTGGAAAATGTCGGGTTCGGCATCATAGCAGTCCGGCGTCGTCCCTGTTTCTGGCGGGAAATAGTAATAGCACTTGTCCCCGCTCAGATATCCGTCCCAAGAACTGCACAATTCGGCTTTCGACACATCCAGATTCGAATTGAACAGTTTGAGATACGCCTTCGCCGTAAAAACCTTCGTTACGGTCTCATAGACTTTTCCGTCCTTGTCATCCGGAATGCCGCGGATCTCCCTCGTGATGACGCCGCCGACATTCAGCGTCCAGTCCGGGCCGAGAACGCCCGGCACGACATTGGGCACGTGACCGTTGGTGGCATAGTCGAGACTTATCGGGAGCTCGAAGTCCGGATCCTTATAGGTGTAGAACGGAATCGACAGGCTGAGCGTACCGGTGTAGAGCGACGGGTGAATCTCCCCGTACTGCGTGAAGCTCCACGCGTCGGCTGACGGACGGACAGGCTCGTTGCCCGCGCTCATCTGGGCTCTCACGGCAAGAGGCGGCGCAAGCGCGAGGGACGCAATGGCTAAAAGTTTTATGGCTACAGTCTTCATAGCTGGCGCGTTTGTGATAAAGGTATGGAGATTTTCCGGAAAGGCAATCGTCCCGGGCAAAAATGTTTCGCGGCAGATCCTTCGCTTATGCGCTTTTTAATGGCAAAAGAATTGCAAAGTGATGGTAAGGGGCTCCTGAGTTATTACAAAATCAGAATCCTCTTTTTGCATGGCACGGACATATCTTCTATACCAAACCTCGCGCAACTTGTCGCTTATGATTTTCTGTAGGCGGTTCTCGCGAGAGAATATTTGATATTGATTATCATAGAAATATAATCGTGAATAAAAACTCAACTTCCAGTCATACTTCCTTATAACTGTGATTACTTTCAAGTAATGCTCTGGTGAAAAAAAGGACTCTTTGTTAAAGAGAATTCCGATTTTTTCAGAATAAGACAGAACCATAGTGTCAACATGGTTGTCATATTTAAAAAGCACAACAAACCTTGAATCAATGTCAGAAAAGGCAGGTTCTCTACAGTTTTCCTTTATATCGAGCATTTTTTAAGATGTTGAGTATTTTTTATTCTAACCCATCTGTTATTTATAAGTTCAGACGGTGAGACGCAAGAATCCGAAACAAAACACCATGGCGGCAATAATTCCGGAGGAAGATAGAATACCTCTGCTTCTTTGGGTAAAATGTCTCCACTATTTTTATCTGCAGAAAATGCTGAAATAGATAGTAAGAAGAACAAAATTATTGTACAAAGACGCATATTACAATATTGACGTCTAGTAACACCATGCATATATGAACCGTATTCATTGATTCGCATATTTTTGATTGTTTCCTGTTTTGATTTGAAAGCATGATGGATTATCCGAGAAGAAATTCTGCCGCATTTTTAGGTGACACGGCCTCGAAAGAAGCCTCCGGATAGGAACTCACGAACTGGGCTGGAGTCTTCACCTTCTTTTCGGGATCCCACTTGAACTCGAATGCGGACAATGCTCCGTCTATAACCTCGATAAGATCCACTTCCTTCTGCTGCTCCGTTCTCCAGAAATAGCTTGACACATATCTGCCCGAGTATTCATTGTACTTCCTCCGCTCCGCTATCATAAAATTCTCCCACATATGTCCCACCTCCTCCTTCGGCCTCAAATCCAGTGGAGTGAAGTTGCCGAGGACGGCATTCCTTATCCCGAGATCATAAAAATACACCTTGCGGCTGAATTTCAACTCGTTGCGAAGATTCTTCGCATAGGACGGCAGCCTGAAGACTATATTGCATTTCTCAAGGATGTCGATATACTTCTCGACGGTCTTGTCGTCAATTCCGACGGTCTGTGCGAGTTCGTGATATGATACCTGTGACCCTATCTGAAGGGCGAGAGCCTGCACAAGCTTTACCAGCTTCTCCCCTTTCGCAATCTTCTCCAAAGCAAGAATATCCTTATACAGGTAGCTGTCGGACAATTCCTTGAGAATCTCACGCTCCTTCCCGGGATTCATAACCACCTCCGGATAGTACCCATAAACCATCCTGTCCGGAATCGAGCGCTCCTCCTCTATCAGGCCGGAATGCGACACCATCTCCGAGAATGATATGGGAAACAGTTGGAACTCCCGTTTTCTACCCGCGAGCGAGTCACCCAGCGAAGAGGCAAGTTGGAAAGAAGAACTTCCCGTGGCTATCAGTTGGATTTCCGGGAGATGGTCTGTGATAAGTTTCATTGTATCCCCTATCCCGCTTATCTTCTGCGCCTCGTCGATAACCACGACCTTGGAATTTCCGAGGATAAGCTTCAGCCTGGTAAGCGAGATGTCGGTCAAGGCCTCCCTGTCGGCGGGATCATCCCCGGTAAACCATTTCACGGAGGAGTCTCCGGAAAATATAAGATTCAGAAGAGTCGACTTTCCTACCTGTCTCGGACCAAGAAGGACAACTGCCTTTCTGTCTGAAAGCGTCGCCTTGATGCTGTCTTCTATTTGCCTTTTTATCATACTGCAAATATAGCATATTCCGAATATCTTGTAAAATATTCGGAACGTAATCCTAATATTTCCATAGATTTTAGGATTATACGGGTATTACTATGGCTAAACGTGCTCTGTGCCGCTCGATCACTTCCTATTGAAGCTGTAGGCTATCTGGAGCCGGTTGACCGCATCGATGAGCGCCTGCCCTACGCTGACGGAAAATTTCCTGGAGCGGAACTCTATCCGGTAGCCGCTGGCGCTGTCCGTAAGGTCCACGATCAGCGGAATCTTCCCCTTGGATTCTTTGAGCAGCTTGACAAGCTGTCTGCGGAAATTCTGATCGAGACGGGAAGAATCTATGTGCAGCACAAATTCTGACACCTTGTCATCGCTGACATTGCCGAGCAGCGTCACCTCCTTGAACTTGAATGCGTAGGGGGAAGTTTTGCCGGCGGCACGCTCTTCGGGTTTGATGAAATATTTCTCTTCCACGGATCCGTCTATGAAAAGCTGCGTATGCGGCTGCATGAATGGCATGAAGGCCTGATAGTCCTTTCCGAACAGGGCAAACTCATAATTGCCGTCGAAATCTTCAATCACCACGCGGGCTCCCGGAGAACCGCTTTTGGTCGTGACCGTCTTTGTGTCCGTGACTATTCCCGCCAGAGAGACACGTCTGGTTTTGTGCTGAGACTCACATTCCTCTATGACTGAGTTGAGACTGCTGAGACGGCAGCTGGCGAAGTTTTCGATCTCAAAACGGTATCTGTCAAGCGGGTGGGCGGAGAGATACATCCCGACATACTCTTTCTCTTTCTGAAGAATGGCGAGAGTATCCTCCTCCCCGACAAACAGGGGCGCCTCGGGGCGCGCCGGCTTGAGCTCCTCAACATCCCCGAAAAGAGACGAACTGCTGTCAAGTTCGTCATCGCGGTAAAGCGTGGCATAGCGCATAAGCTCATCGATAAAAAGCTCTCCGCTCTTCCCGGCCACGAAATATTGCTGACGCTTCAGCCCGAACGAATCCATCGCCCCGGCATATACGAGAGTCTCCAGAGAGCGGCGGTTGAGGACGGCAGACATCCTCTCAACGAGGTCGTAGAAGTCGGCGAAGATGCCGTTCGTTTCCCTTTCCTTGATTATGGCCTCCACGACATTGTCCCCAAAGCCCTTGAGGCCGCTGAGTCCGAATCGGACATCACCCTGCCTGTTGACGGAGAACTGGGCCTCGGACTCGTTGACATCCGGGCTGAGCACCTTGATTCCGCTCTTGCGGCAGTCGGCCATAATCTCCTTCAACTCCTCCATATTGGCCGTGTTCTGTGTAAGGTTGGAGGCCTGAAACTCGGAAGGATAGTGAGCCTTGAGCCATGCGGTCTGGTAGCTGACCCAGGCATAGCAGGTGGCGTGGGACTTGTTGAAGGCGTATTTCGCGAAGGCTTCCCAGTCTTTCCAAATCTTCTCGAGGGTCTCCTGCGGGTAGCCGTTGGCAAGAGCCCCCTTCATAAAGGATTCTTTAAGAGAGTCAAGCACATCCTTCTTCTTCTTGCCCATCGCCTTGCGGAGCTTGTCCGCCTTGCCTTTGGAGAAACCGGCCAGCTTCTGCGAGAGACGCATCACCTGCTCCTGATAGACCGTGACGCCATAGGTCTCCTTGAGATATTCTTCCATGTCCGGAAGATCGTACTTGATTTTGGACGGGTCGTTCTTTCCCGCCACGAAATCGGGGATATAGTCCATCGGGCCGGGACGGTAGAGCGCGTTCATCGCTATGAGATCCTCGAACCTTTCGGGATGCAGCTTGATGAGCCATTCCTTCATTCCCCCGGATTCAAACTGGAATATGCTCTTCGTGTCCCCCCTGGAATAGAGTTCGAAGACAGCGGGGTCATCAATGGGAATTTTCTCGATGTCGATTTCTTCTCCCGTTCTTTTCTTCACGAGAGCAAGACAACGGTCGATGATGGAGAGCGTCTTCAGGCCCAGAAAATCCATCTTGAGCATTCCCACGTCCTCTATTTTCGATCCTTCATACTGGCTCACCCAGACTTCCTGCCCCGAGGCCTTGTCGATGCCCATCGTGATGGGGATGTAGTCCGTGAGGTTGCCGCGTCCGATGATCATCGCACAGGGATGTATGCCCGTCTGGCGTATGCAACCCTCCAGCTGGAGGGCGTAGTTGAGCACCTCCTTGACAAGGGGGTCGCCGTTTTCGTACTCGTTCTTGAGTTCCTTTATGTATTTGACGCTGTTGGCAAGCGTCGGCTTATATTCCTTGTCCTCACCGTTCTCCTTGACAATTATCGACTTGTCGGGAATCATCTTCGTGAGACGGTTGGACTCCGGAAGAGGCAGATTGGAGATACGCGCCACGTCCTTGACGGCGAGCTTGGCCGCAAGGGTTCCGAAAGTGATGACGTGCGAGATGTGGTCGGCTCCGTAATGTTCCTGCACGTACTGAATCACGCGATAGCGCCCCTCGTCATCGAAATCCACGTCGATATCCGGCATCGATATTCGTTCCGGGTTCAGGAAACGTTCGAAGAGCAGATCATAGCGAATCGGGTCAAGGTTGGTGATATGCAGGCAGTAAGCCACGCAGGAACCGGCGGCGGAGCCTCGACCGGGCCCCACGGACACTCCGTTGCGCCGCCCCCAGTTGATGAAGTCCTGGACAATCAGGAAGTAGTCCGGGAAGCCCATATAGGAGATGGTCAACAGCTCGAAGTGAATGCGGTCGCTCTGCTCTTTCGTGAGCGTCTCCCCGTAACGCTCCTTCGCCCCCTCGTATGTGAGATGGCACAGAAAGGCCACGGAACAGCAGAAATCATCGCCTCTGTAAGTTCGGCTTGTCTCGTTGCCGTCATGGTCTTTTGTGACCTCGTATTTGCCGTTTTCTATGATGTCGGCATACTTCTCCAGATAGAAGTCGATGCGGTCAAGGAAACTCTGTTCAATCTGGAACTTCGGCAGTACGTGACCCCTGTCGATGGCATAGTTCTCCACCTTGTCAAGAACCTCCATGGTGTTGGAGATGACCTCCGGATGATCCGGAAAGAGGGCGGACATCTCCTCTTCGCTTTTCAGGTACTCCTGCTGGGTGTAACGGAGCCTCTTCGGGTCTTCGACAAGAGCATTGGTGGTTATGCAAATCAGTCTGTCATGGGCCGGGCCGTCCTCCTGCCGCACGAAATGCACGTCATTGGTGGCAACGACCTTGACTCCGTGCTTCGCAGCCAGAGAGAAAATAGCTTCGCAGTACTCTTTCTGCTTCTCATAAAGATCCTGAGACATTCCCGGCACCTGAGTCTTATGAAGCATCACCTCGAGGTAGTAATCATCCCCGAAGACCCTCTTGTGCCACTCGATGGCCTCGTCCACAGCCTGAGCGTCGCCGGCAAGAATCCCGCGCGGCACCTCGCCGGCCATACAGGCAGAACAGCAGATCAGCCCCTCGTGATATTTCTCAATCACTTCGTGACTTACTCTCGGTTTGTAGTACATTCCCTCTATGTGCCCGGTGGAGACGATCTTCATCAGATTCCTGTAGCCGTCGTAGTTCTTGGCGAGCAGTATGAGGTGATAGTATTTGCGATGTTCGTTGTCTTTGAGACGGTGGTCGTAGTGCTGCGTCACATAAATCTCGCAACCTATTATCGGCTTGACGGAAGGGTGCTTCGCCGCCACGTCCTTGAAGTCCTTGACTCCGTACATGTTGCCGTGATCCGTGATGGCGAGCCCACTCATGCCGAGCTCTTCGGCGCGGGAGAAAAGTTTATTGATGTCACTCATCCCGTCAAGGATGGAGTATTGCGTATGGACGTGCAGATGAACGAAAGACATGTCGCAAATATACGTAAAACGTCCGACCTTTTATAAGGCCGGACGTTTTTGATATTCGAGAAAAATTACTTCTTCTGGGCAGCGGCTTTCTCGGCGGCCTTCCTGCGCGCCCTCATCGTGGAATCGTACATAATCGGAGTCGCAATCATGATTGAAGCGTAGGTTCCGATGCAGATACCGAGACAGAGAGCGACTGACAGACCTCTGATGGACTCTCCACCGAAGATGGCTATGGCAAGCATAGGAAGGAGAGTTGACACTGAGGTGTTGACTGTTCGGGTAAGGGTCGCGTTGAGTGACTTGTTGGCCGTCACGCGGAAGTCCTCGTTAGGATGCAGACCGAGATTTTCACGGATACGGTCGAAGATTACGACGGTATCGTTGATTGCGTATCCGATGATGGTCAGGATGGCCGCGATGAACGTCTGGTCCACGTCGAGGTTGAACGGAAGTATTCCGCTGAACAGTGAGAAGAACCCGATGACGATGATGGCCGTGTGGGCAAGTGAAACCACGCCGCCCAGACCCCATGTCCAGCCCTTGAAACGTGCTGCGATATAGGTGAATATCACGAGCAGGGCGAGAATGATGGAGATGACGGCATTGCGCTTTATATCGTTGGCGATTGAAGCGCCCACCTTGTCGGAAGATATGATACCGTTAGGGTTCTCAAGCGTAGAGGTGAATTCCGCGAGGGTGAGGTCTTCCTCGTACAGACCCTTGAGGGACTCGTAGAGCATTCCCTCAATCTCCGTATCGACTGCAGAAGACTCGTCCTCGAACTTGTAGGAAGTAGTGATCTTCATCTGGCTGTCACCGCCGAACTGCTTGACCTCGACTGACGCTCCGCTGACATTGTCATCGGCGGCGGCAGCGGCCTCAAACACCTTGTTGGTAGCCTGACGGACTTCCTCGGCTGTCACCGGCTTGTCAAAGCGAACCACGTAAGTACGGCCGCCGGTGAAATCGACACCATAGGTGAAGCCCTTGAAGCAGATGGAGCCTATTGAGATGAGGATGATGATTCCGGAGATGAGGTAAGACCACTTCTTGCCGGAAAGGAAGTCGATTCTCGTGTTCTTGAGGAAGTTCCTCGTCGCCTTCGTCTCGAAAGTGATGCTCTTGCCCTTGTTCACGCGATCATCGAAGATGAGACGGGTGATGAAGATGGAGGTCAGCACTGAAGTGATGATACCTATGATAAGAGTGGTGGCGAAGCCCTTGATAGGACCGGAACCGAAGAAGAAGAGCACGATACCGGTGAGGAGCGTGGTCACCTGGCCGTCGATGATGGCGGAGTAGGCGTTGGAATAACCGTCCTGAATGGCCTTGCCCAAGCCCTTTCCGGCCTTGAGTTCCTCCTTGATACGTTCATATATGATTACGTTCGCATCCACCGCCATACCCATCGTGAGCACGAGACCGGCGATACCAGGCAGCGTGAGCACGGCTCCAAAAGCGGAAAGCGTACCGAAGAGAAGCACCACGTTGGTAAGCAGCGCGACATCGGCGGCAAGACCGGCACCCTTGTAGAAGAATACCATGTAGAGGAGCACGAGGCAGAACGCTATCACGAACGAAACGAGTCCGGAATGAATGGACGCGGCACCGAGAGACGGACCCACAACCTGCTCCTGAACGATGGTCGCAGGTGCAGGAAGCTTACCGGAGTTGAGCACGTTGGCAAGGTCGGTCGCCTCTTCGATGGAGAAGTTTCCGGTGATGGAAGACTGTCCTCCGGTGATTTCAGTCTGTACGGTAGGATAGGAATATACGGTACCGTCGAGAACGATGGCCACCTGACGGCCAATGTTGTCCTTGGTGAGACGGGCCCAGGTGTTGGCGCCCTCGGCGTTCATCGTCATGGAAACTCCCGGCTCGCCGCCGCGACGGTTGTCATATTCCACGCGGGCGTTGGTAACGACCCCTCCGTCGAGCGGAGCCTTGCCGTCACGGGATGAGGCCTTGATGGCCACAAGCTCGTAGATATTGCTGTTCTTGATATAAGATGTCGGCTTCACTGACCACATCGGACGGAACTCGGCAGGGAAAAGCGCGGCAACTTCCGGCATGTGAAGGTACTGGTTGACGAGAGCCGTATCAGCAGCAGCTGCGAGACCTATGCAGGCGTTGTCGCGGAACTGTGAAGGGGAAAGCACCGCGAAGAGCGGATTGGCTTTCTTATATGCCTCCAAATCGGCGCTGTCGGCCTCGCCGCCCTGAGCCTTGATCTCCTGAGCGACAAGATCGTCCGATCCGGCAACCTCCCCGGCTTTCTTTTCGACTGCGGACTCCCCGGTGTTCAGAGTCTGCGCCAGCACTGCGTTGGCCTCCTCAAGATAAGGGGCGATCTCCTGGCTGGCGTAGGTTGTCCAGAATTCGAGAGATGCGGTGCCCTGAAGCAGCTTGCGCACACGTTCCGGCTCCTTTACACCCGGAAGCTCCACGAGGATTCGACCGGTGTTGCCAAGTCTCTGGATGGACGGCTGGGTCACGCCGAAGCGGTCGATACGGTTGCGGAGCACGTTGAACGAGTTCGCCACCGCGCTCTCGGACTCCTCGCGGATGATGCTGATGACCTGATCGTCCGTGGACTCCGGCTTGATACGGTCGCGCATCTCGTAGGTGCCGAAGATTTGAGAGAGCCTCTGTCCGCCACCGACTTCTTTCCACGCTTCAGCGAAAAGGGAGATGAAATCCAACTGGGAATTGACACTGCGCTCCTTGGCAAGAGAAACCGCTTTCTGGAACTCCGGAGAAGCGTTGTTGCCGGCAAGAGCCTTGACGAGGTCTTCGAGCTGCACCTGCAGCATTACGTTCATACCTCCCTTGAGGTCAAGTCCGAGGTTGATTTCCTTGTTCTGAACATTCTTGAACGTGTAGCCGAAATAGATTTTCTCCGTGGAGATCGAATCCGTGTAACGGAGGGCTTCAATCTTCCTGATGGAGTCAAGGTAGTATGCCTTGTCCACGTCCGGAACCTCGGCGAATGCGGCTGACTTCTGCACCTCAGCCACGGCCTTCTCGGCGGCGGCATTTGCCCTCTTCGTGCAGATGCTCGTCACGAGCGTGAACGAGAGCTGCCAGAGGCAGGCGAGGATGAGGCAGATTGCCACAAATCTGATTGCACCTTTACTTTGCATAAATATGGTTTTTTAAAAATTATCCGAAATAGTTCGCAAAGTTAGTATTTTTCTCAAAAGAAAGAAACTTTGTGTCAGCTTTTTGTATATTTGCAAAGTAACGGAAAACCTATAATTATGTGGTGGATAACGGCAGCCCTGATCTTTGCGGGCATCCTTTTTATGCTCGTGGAACTGCTCCTCGTACCGGGAGTCGGAATAGGTGGACTACTCAGTCTCGCTTCGCTGGGTGCAGCATGTTGGTACACATTTGTTTACCTCGGACAGGGAGCCGGCTGGGCCGTTCTCGTGACGGTCTTGATTCTCGTTGTGGCGGCCACCTGTCTTGCGCTCCGGGCGAAGACATGGAGGAAATTCGAGCTCACTACGGAAGTGACCTCGAAAGTCAACGATGAGTCCGCTTCCCTGCATCCTTCAGACCGCGGGACAGCGCAGACAAGACTCGCGCCGATGGGTACCGGCCGTTTCGGGGACATCGTCTGCGAAGTCAAGTCGGCGGACAACTCCCTCATCGCTGCGGGAACTCCTCTGGAGATAGTGAAAATAGAAGACAATCAGGTCATAGTAAAACCTTTAACTGAATAACAAAATGAATCCAATCCTTCTCGCGGCAATCATAATCGTGTCGCTCATCATCGTGCTGTGGTTCTTCCCGGTGGCACTGTGGTTCCAAGCCGTTCTTTCGGGCGTTTACGTCTCTCTCCTGCAGCTGGTGCTCATGCGCTGGAGGGGTGTCAATCCGCACACGATAGTGATGGCGATGATTACCGGCACAAAGGCCGGACTGACGCTTAAAGTCAACGAACTGGAAGCCCACTACCTCGCCAAGGGCAACGTACCGAAGGTCGTCATGGCCCTGATTTCAGCCAACAAGGCCAACATCGCTCTGGATTTCAAAATGGCCTCCGCCATCGACCTCGCAGGCCGCGACGTGCTCGAAGCCGTGCAGATGTCCGTCAACCCCAAAGTCATCAACACTCCTCCCGTAACGGCCGTCGCCAAGGACGGCATCCAGCTCATCGCCAAGGCCCGTGTGACCGTCAGGGCCAACATCAAGCAGCTTGTCGGAGGCGCCGGAGAAGAGACGATTCTCGCCAGAGTCGGGGAAGGTATCGTGAGCAGCATCGGCTCCTCCGAGTCGCACAAATCCGTGCTTGAGAATCCTGACAGCATCTCCAAGCTCGTGCTCAACAAGGGTCTCGACGCAGGCACGGCCTATGAGATACTCTCCATCGACATCGCCGACATCGACGTGGGCAAGAATATCGGTGCCGTCCTCCAGATGGATCAGGCCGATGCCGACAAGAACATCGCCCAGGCTCGCGCGGAGGAGCGCAGGGCGATGGCGGTGGCTCTCGAGCAGGAGATGAAGGCCAAGGCGCAGGAAGCCCGCGCAAGGGTCATCGAGGCGGAAGCGGAAGTTCCTCTCGCCATGGCCGAGGCTTTCCGCAACGGCAATCTCGGAATCATGGACTACTACCGGATGAAGAACATCCAGGCAGACACCGACATGCGCGAGACCCTTGCCAAGTGATGTGAAAAACTTTTTTGTGTTCCTGACAGAGCAGGTTCTCGCTCTTCTTCCCGACAAAGAAGCAGAGAAACGGGATGGAAGTGAAAGAGTGCCTTATTCCTTTGCAGTGTAAGTGTAGCTTTTATAGGTTTCGGAGCCATGCAGCAACTTCCAGTTGAGTGCGAATGACGCCACTTTGTTATCTTCCAGAATGGACTTATTCTCTTCCAGGACAGCCTTAGTGGCCGCAATCTGGATATCTATGGCGGACCTGTCATCTTCCGCGACAGTGTAGAGAGAAAATGACGGCAGCCAATAGTCCGGGAAATATGTGGTCATCAGCTTCGCGGTCTGCTCATTGTATGGAGACATTGTCATAATCCACTCCTGTTGGAAGCGCGGCGGCGGATTCAATCCCAAAGTCTTGTTGTTCTCTGTCGGGAAGGTCTTGTACTTGTTCTTTTTCTGATATGCATCATTGTAATCCACATAGAGCCCCTGAAGATCAGCCCAGACACGGGATTTGAACGTGTATGAGCCGGTGGCATTTCCTATTCGCCATATCCAGCTGTGTCCGACGGTGCAGTCACTCTTGAGTATAGGCTTCGCAAGGTCATGACGCGGGTCGCAGAATTTGTCTTTGATGAGTTTCGGCACCACTCCTGCCGTATATTCCCACTTCGGCTTGTTTTTGTCGTAGGCGAATGTCATCCCGAGGTCCGGAATGCTGTGCGTCCAGCTTTTGGACATGGATACTTTGCCGGTCAGTTTCAGACTCGGAGTCGATGATGCCACGAAAGCTCCCTCAAGCGACCACGACAAGTTCTCCGTGTAGTCAGTCACACCGCTGATGTTGTTTGCCGGAGAAACGTGTTCTACGGCGGCATTTCCGTTGCTGAACTCCGTCTGAGTTCCCAGACGTGTCATATATGCCCAGTAGGCTCTGACGTCCTTCCCTAATCCGGAGAAAGCCTGTTGAACCTTGTATTTCGACCATTGGTTCCTCCCCGTGTCCTCGGGCCCGCAGCCGAGCTTGCTGTTTTCGATGCGAAGTTCCTGATGGACGAGATAATAGTCCGAACCATTGCCGTCATTGGCCGTCCATATCTCGTAGGAGACTGTAAGAGGAGCGCGTTTATAACCGGCACATACATTGAATGAATATGTGATTTTCTGTGCGTTGGTGATTTTGTCCAGCTCCTGGCTCTCCCCGTCGGCTTTTGCTCTGGCGAGCAGTTCCTCTCCTTTTCGCATGATTGCGTCTGACGTCTCGCGCTCTTCAAGCCATTCCGCGAGTTTGTCGGCATGGAGTCCATAGACATAATCCGTCAGCGCATCACTCTCATCCTCGGATTCCGGAGTGCTGCCGGCACCTGTGTCCGTCGATGTGATGTCGTCAAGGTCAGTCACGATGAAATGACCGTTGCCACGGACGGCAAGGATGTCGCATATTGTGCCGTCGCTGTCGTCGTCATCGGCGAACGCATACGTGAACTGTCCGTCCGTGCCTTCCTGCAGCCCCGTAATATAACTCAGGGCGGCCATCCCTTCACGCGTAATCGCAGTCGGGTTTTCGTAAAAAACAGGTATTGATGAACGCAGCTTCCTTATGAACGCATCAAGTCCCGACTTTGTCGGTTCACAATAGACAAGGCTGCCGCCGCGCGCCAGAAGCCGGACTATGTCAAGGACCCGGTCTTGTCCCATTGTCATTGCGGAAGCATTGTGCAGCATGACAGCCTGCACATCTTCGTTCATGTCTGCTGCCCTGTTTTCCATTCTGTTGACAAGGGCTTTCGAACTATGCTCATACGAATGGTCGAAAACGTATGTGCACAGGGATGTCCTGACCTGCAGAGCATCTGATGTCTGCTGTTCTTTTTCAATCGGTGCATTCTCTTCGGAATGACGCTCGCAGGACAACAATATGGCGGATGCCGCGAGAATGCCCAAAAATACATTGAACCTGTTCATAAGGAGCAAAAATTTAGTCTGTAATTACTTACGACCAAAGATAGCCTTTCTGCAACAGACCGCCAAATTTTTTGAACCGGAGTCCGCGCAGGGGCAAAATCAACTTGCATCGCCCAAATCAACCGACAGATATGCCCTACTTTGCAGAATTATTAATATTTTTGCAAATATTCAGTAGTTATTAACCTTAACATTTATCACAATGAAGGCAAAACAAATTCTCTTTGCGGTCTCCGTATGTCTTATGACCCTGGCCGCCTGCCAGAAGGATTTCATTCCTTCCGTTTCAATCAGCGAAGACAGCGCTACTGTTTCCGCTGATGAAAAAAATCTGACGATCAAGCTTGACAGCAACGTCGACCTTTCTCCCGTGACTGATGCTGACTGGCTTGAAGCAAAAGTTGAAAATGGTGCTCTCTGCATCGCTGTGGAGGAAAACTTCGGCGCGGAGCGCATCGCAACCATCAATCTCGAGTACGAATCTGAAGTGAAGGCGGCTTTCACATTGACTCAGTCCGCCGGTGCGACTGACCAAATCGCTGAAGTTGAAGCTTTCTATTATGGTCACGTCGACGAATATGGTAAAGGGACCCAGAACTGGCTTCTCTCATTCTACAACGAGAACTATATGACTGGAAGTGAAGCCGGCAAAAAGTATTCTTATACGTTTGACCTCATGGCATCCAGTGAATATACGTTCGTCAGCGGCAAATTCCCTGTCGGCACATTTACACTGAATTCAGCCTCGGAGATCGGCGCCATATACAGCGTCAGCTCCCAAGTCATGGATGCCGGCTCGTGGTCATATACCGGGTTCAATGCTGCAACAATGACAATCGAAGCCACGGATGTCGCCGATGAGTATATCTTCAATGTAAAGGGCGTAATTGCAAACACGGAGACCTCCGGTGCCGAAAGCTTCAAATTTACATTCAAGGCGGTCTGCGGCGACAACGGTGATTACAAACTCAGAAAGTACGACACAAGAGTGTCTTCCGACATCAAGAAAGATTATGACATCACTTTCGCGGAAGGCGTCGCTTATTGCTACGAGTACGATGATGAGGTTAAATACCTTGATCTTACCCTGTCAAAGGGAAATCCTGCAATGGGTGACAATCCTGCGGAAGGCAACTTCACCTACGCAAACTTCTATCTTTATGTCCCTGCGACGACGGATGACTATTCCGGAACTTATAATCTTGATCCGGACCTGACTTGCGCTCCATTCACAATTGAATATATTAAAAGATACTGGACTTTCTTCGGCGCATATCCCGACCCGGAGGACGAGGACTATCTCAGGCCGCTCAATCACTCCAGACTGTATCCTTCATCAGGCAGCATGACTCTTACGAAGCAGTCTGACGGTACATACAAGGTTGAAGGCTCGTTCAAGGATGACTATACGGATGACTATCCTGACGGAAAGCACACTGTAACATTCCACGGTCAGTTCAATGTCCTTGCCGGCGAATAAGAAGCTGTTTTCCGCTAACTACAAAAAATGCAAAAGGTGGTGACTAAACGTTTTTTAGTCACCACCTTTGTAAAAATCCGACATCTCCTACCAACCCTGGGCCGATACCGGATGCTCAAGTCCGTCCGGAGTTACGAGCACGGCTCCAACCTCGGGAAGTGCAAGGTGACCGATGATGTCAAAGCCCCCGAATTCCTTTCGGAACTCTTCATAGCGCCCTATCGGAATGACGAACAGCAGGCGGAAATCATCTCCACCGTTCATGGCGGCGGAGACAGGGTCGATGTCAAGTTCCTTGCCGAGGGCGAAGCTGTTGCCCTCGAAAGGAATCTTGTCGGCGTAGGCCTTGACTCCCAGACCGGAGTCGCGACAAAGTCTCAGAAGAGCGTCGGAAAGCCCTTTGGAAACAAAATAAGAAAACGACGGGACGATTCCCGTGGATTCCACCATGGAGACAAGCTCTGCGGACAATTCCGGCTTGAGGTATGCGGCGATGAGCATCTTGTACTTCTCAAGTTCATCTCTCTTGTGCTCAAGAGCCTGCTGTCCAAGATATGCGGCGCCGAGACTTCCGGATACGCAGACAAGATCCTTGCTTGCTGAGGGCGGACGCTTCCCCGCCGTTTCTTTCAGCCTTTCGCCCGTAGCCGCAAGGCTGATTGCCAAGCCGTTGCGGGATGCCTCCAGCTCCAGGGCGAGAGATACGTATCCCTGTTCCCGGGCGGCGATCACCACCCCGCTCCAAAGCTCCTTTATCTGTTCGAAATCGAGTTTGGCCGACACGCCGAGCGTCAGATGAAGAGTCTTCGGATGCGCAAGAGAGGCGTACAATTCTCCGGTGACGCTTATCACGCTTTTATACCCGAGGTGTTTGAGCGGAAAATAGACGAGATTGAAATCCGTCCCTTCCAGAAGAAGGCGGGAGGCTGACACACAGGAATCTCCCTCCCCTGCACTGAAAGACAGCGGCTCCCCGAAGGGAGTATATCCGCTGCCTTCGAAGAGCTGCCTTACAGCCTCCACTCTTCCGAGTTCGGAGAATGTCGCCGCCATTACAGATTCCTGAGAAGATTGTTGAGATTAACCTTCTTGTCAATCATAGACCGGAGTTCGCTGACAGGAACCCTCTCCTGCTGCATCGTGTCGCGGTCGCGGACGGTGACGCAGTTGTCATTGAGCGAGTCGTGGTCTATGGTGATGCAGAACGGCGTCCCTATCGCGTCTTGACGACGGTAGCGCTTGCCGATGCTGTCCTTCTCGTCGTACTGGCAACGGAAATCGTATTTGAGATCGTCCATGATTTTCTGGGCGAACTCCGGCAGACCGTCTTTCTTGATGAGCGGAAGCACCGCTGCCTTGATTGGGGCGAGAGGCGCAGGGAGGCTGAGCACGATTCTGCTTTCCCCATTCTCAAGGGTCTCGACCTTATATGAGTGACTGAGCACGGCAAGGAACATACGATCCACGCCGATTGACGTCTCCACGCAGTATGGAACATAACTCTCGTTGGTCTCCGGATCGAAATACTGTAGCTTCTTGCCGGAGAGCTTCTGATGGTTGCCCAGATCGAAATCCGTACGGCTGTGGATGCCTTCAAGCTCCTTGAAACCGAACGGGAAGTTGAATTCGATGTCTGTGGCGGCATTGGCGTAATGGGCCAGTTTCTCGTGATCGTGGAAACGGTAGTTCTCCTCCCCCATCCCAAGATTGACATGCCACTTCATGCGATTCTCCTTCCATTTCTTGAACCATTCCATCTCGGTCCCGGGGCGAACGAAAAACTCCATCTCCATCTGCTCGAATTCACGCATGCGGAAGATGAACTGACGGGCGACGACCTCGTTGCGGAACGCCTTCCCTATCTGCGCGATGCCGAAAGGAATCTTCATGCGACCTGTCTTCTGGACGTTGATATAGTCCACGAATATGCCCTGAGCCGTCTCCGGACGAAGATAGATCTTGCTGCTCTCATCTCCGATGGAACCGAACTGGGTGGAGAACATCAGGTTGAACTGACGCACGTCCGTCCAATTCTTGGTGCCGCTGATAGGACATACGATCCCGCAATCAAGAATGATCTGCTTGTATTCTGCAAGGTCGTTGGCCTGCTCCGCAGCCACATAGCGATTGTGGACGGCTTCGTATTGAGCTTTCTCCCTGAGAATGTTGGGATTGGTCTCGCGGAATTTGGCTTCGTCGAAGGATTCGCCGAACTTCTTGCGGCCCTTCTCCACCTCCTTGTTGATTTTCTCCTCTATCTTGAGCAGATAATCCTCGATGAGAACATCCGCACGGTAGCGTTTCTTGGAGTCCTTATTGTCGATGAGCGGATCGTTGAACGCCGCCACATGCCCTGATGCGACCCATGTCTTGGGATGCATGAAGATGCAGGCATCGAGGCCGACAATATTCTCATTGAGACGCGTCATCGCGTTCCACCAATATTGCTTGATGTTGTTTTTGAGTTCAACTCCCATCTGACCATAATCATAGACTGCGGCCAGACCGTCATAAATTTCACTGGACGGGAAGATGAAGCCGTACTCCTTGCAGTGGGCGACAAGCACCTTGAATAATTCTTCTTGTGTCATATTCTTAATATTTTACATATTCAAAAAGCTTCTCAACGACAGGGGACAAATTTAATCATTTCCTCCCTCTTGTTCAAATATCTCGTTTAGCGGCACTCTCACAAAATCTCTCTCCCACATCCGAGGATGCGGAACGGTCAGTTCCGGGGTGGAGATTTTCTCATCTCCATATAGAAGGATGTCGATGTCGATGATCCTGTCGTGATATATTCTGGAGCCGTCGGGAGCAAATTCAATCTTCTCCCTACGCCCCATCTTCCATTCTATGGATTTGCAGAGGGAGAGAAGCTCCTCCGGAGGGATGCAGCTGCGATAGAGGACAACACAATTCAGAAAATCCCCGCCCCGGAAACCATGCGACTTGGACTCGACAATACTGGAAAGAGCCGAATGACAAGAGCCGATACCGTCATCCAAAGCCTTGAGAGCCACCGAGATATTGGCCATCCTGTCTCCGAGGTTGGAGCCCAGCGACAAGTATATGTCACGCTTTTTCGTCATCCAGTTCCGGATCCATCCCGAGCGCTATTCTCGCTTCATCCGAGAGCAGGCTCTGATCCCATGCCGGCTCGAAAACCAGCTCAAGGGTACAGCTTTTCACTCCCGGAGTCAATTCCACATTGTGCTTGACCTCCGCCATCACCTCATCGGCCATAGGACAATTGGGTGCGGTGAACGTCATTTTTATATAAACCTCATGAGCCTTGTTGATATTCAGTTCATACACAAGACCCAGATCGTAGATGTTCACCGGAATTTCCGGATCATATACCTGCTTGAGCGCCAGAACGACGCTTTCATACAGCGGGGACAGAGCTTTGACATCCTCCGGAGTGAGGACATCCTTATTATCTTCACTCATTTTTTACAATTTTTGCTCGCCATATTCTTGATGGCATCAATCATGGAAGCCAGACCATTGGCACGTGTCGGTGAGAGGTTCTCCCGCAAACCGAGCTTCTCGATGAACGAGAAGTCATCGGACGCTATCTCGCAAGCCTCATGTCCCGAGTACACCCCGACAAGAAGAGAGATGATGCCCTTTGTTATTACGGCATCGCTGTCCGCCTTGAAAAAAAGAGTGTCACCATCAATCGTAGCATCCAACCAAACCCTTGACTGACAGCCCTTTATCAATCTATCATCTGTTTTGAGAGAATCGGGAAAAGGTTCGAGACCATTGCCGAGTTCTATAAGGTATTCATATTTGTCAAGCCAGTCATCATACATTGAAAACTCATTGATGACATCAGCCTGCGCTTCCTTCAAACTTTTCATTTTCTATCAAGCATTTTCACAGCCCTCTCAAGGGAGGATATCAGATACTTCGCCTCTTCAACTGTATTGTACGGCGCGAACGAGGCCCGGAGCATCCCCGTCACCCCGAACCTGTCCATCAACGGCTCGGCACACATCTGGCCGGATCTCACGGCCACACCCATCTTATCCAGAATCAACGCCAGATCTTCGTGATGACAATGTTCCACGGAGAACGAAAACAAAGGAATCTTTGCATACTCTCCCCCGGGCAATCCATACAGGCGGATGCGCGGATCCGAAGTGAGCGCATTCAGCATATAATCAGTCACCTCTTCTGTATTCTTTTGACTTTCAGAAGATTGCATCTCCTTAGCAATCTTGAGCGCTGGAATCAGCGTCGGCGTACCGGAGATATTCTGCGTACCGGCTTCAAACTTGTGCGGCAAGGCGGCATAGCTGGTACCGGTCCATTTTACCGTAGAAATCATCTCTCCTCCACCCATAAATGGAGGCATTCTTTCAAGGTAGGACTTCTTCCCGTAAAGCACGCCTGTTCCGGGAGCCGCATAAATTTTGTGTCCGGAAAAAGCATAGAAATCACAGTCAGTCTCACGCACGTCAATTCCACCGTGCACAATCCCCTGCGCTCCGTCAACAAGGACGGGACAGCCTGCCGAATGGCAAATATCCACGATTTCTTTTACGGGATTAGTTAAGCCAAGGACATTGGAGACCTGCGTGACACAGACAATCTTCGTCCTCCCGTTCAGCATTTCTTTGAGGACATCAAGCCTCAGATGCCCATCGTCATCTACAGGCAATACCCGAAGAATGGCGGATCTGCGTTCGCACAGCATCTGCCAGGGCACTATATTCGAGTGATGCTCCGCTTCAGAAACGATTATCTCATCCCCCTTCCCGACAAAAGCCTCACCAAAACTGAAAGCCACAAGATTGATGGAAGCCGTCGTCCCTGAGGTGAAGACAATCTCTTCAACACTCTCCGCCGCGATATGTTCCCGCACTGCTTCTCTGGCAGCCTCATATTTGCCGGTCGCGAGCTCGGCGATATGATGGACCGCACGGTGCAGGTTGGCAGTATATTTCATTGAAATCTCATCCCATTCGCGAATTACGCTCAAGGGTCTCAGTGACGTGGCTGCGTTGTCAAGATACACCAGCTTCTTTCCATATACTGTCTCGGAGAGTTCAGGAAACTCCGCTCTTAAGTCAGACATATTCATAGGCACAAAAATAACATTTTTTGCGCAGTTGTCCATTTATTACTTAATTTTGAAAGCTCAAACACAAACAGAGAAGCTGTTTTGAAATGGTTCCCGAATTTTATTATGCGGAATTTTCGAGGCAGTTTCGGCTTTGGAAGAGGGAGCGTAGCGGTGGCTA
>CAVHNN010000029.1:0-25564 GCA_963637465.1 Paludibacteraceae bacterium | reverse complement strand
GACGGTGGCCAAGTATTCCGGCCTTTCCGAGGACGAGGTTCGGAAACTGTCGCAGTCGAAGATAGGCTGAACGATTTTTCTCCGCCGCAGCCCCCGCACCGGACGGACAGAGATGCCGGCGAAATCGGAGCTGACAGGACTGGCAGGAGGAGCCGCGCGATGCTTTCGCTTTGAGCGCGGCTCCCTGCTTGTCTTGCCGTGACGGTCTAAGGGAGCAGGGCTACAGCCTCGAAAATTCCGCATAATAAAATTCGGGAACCATTTCAAAACAGCTTCTAAGAAACAAGAAAGGGGATGGCTGAAAGCCATCCCCTTTCTTGTTGGGGTGCGATGTGGGGCTCGAACCCACGACACCCAGAACCACAATCTGGTGCTCTACCAACTGAACTAATCGCACCGTGTCAATTGGACTGCAAAGGTGCGAATAATTTTTCAACTGTGCAAGAGCCGGCGGCGGCTGAATTCGGAAAATAAACCGGAAAAAACGATTATCTTTGCGAGGTTGAAGCCGTGGATGCACAACTGCGGCCAAAAATATAACAGGATCAAATATGGCAAAAGAGATAAAATTTTCCCTTGTCTATAGGGATATGTGGCAGTCCTCGGGCAAATACCAGCCCCGTGTGGACCAGCTCGTCAGGGTGGCCCCGGCCATCATCGACATGGGCTGCTTCGACCGTGTAGAGACCAACGGCGGAGCGTTCGAACAGGTGAACCTCCTCTATGGGGAGAACCCCAACGTCTCAGTTCGCAGATGGACGGCCCCGTTCCACAAGGCCGGCATCCAGACCCATATGCTGGAGCGCGGACTCAACGGCTTGAGGATGAACCCTGTCCCGGCAGATGTCCGCGAACTTATGTTCAAGGTCAAGAAAGCTCAGGGCACCGACATCTCCCGTTCTTTCTGCGGACTGAACGACCACCGCAACCTCAAGCTTTCCGTGGAATTCGCCAAGAAGGCCGGGATGATATCCCAGGGAGCGCTCTCCATCACCAATTCCCCCGTGCACACGGTTGACTATTATATGGGTGTCGTTGACCATCTGGTGGAATACGGCACCGATGAAATCTGCCTCAAGGACATGGCAGGCGTCGGTCGTCCTACCTTCCTCGCGCAGCTCACCGCCGACATCAAGAAGAAATACCCTCATATCAAGCTCCAGTACCACGGGCACTGCGGTCCGGGATTTTCCCCGGCTTCGATGCTGGAGGTGGCCCGCGCCGGCGTCGATTATATAGATGTTGCCGTGGAGCCTCTCGCCTGGGGCAAGATTCACCCGGACGTGATAACCATTCAGCAGATGCTGCGCTCCGACGGGTTCCTGGTCAAGGACATCAAGATGGATGCATATATGGAGGTCCGCCGTCTGACGCAGGAGTTCATCGATGACTTCCTCGGCTATTGGATCAACCCGAGCAACTCCCTGATGACGTCGCTCCTTGTGGGCTGCGGTCTGCCCGGCGGCATGATGGGTTCGATGATGGCCGACCTCAAGGGCTTCAAGGCCGCGATTAACGCTTCCGAACGGGCGAACGGCAAGCCGGAAAGCAGTCTGGACACGCTGATGGTCAAGCTTTTCAGTGAAGTCGAGTACGTATGGCCGCGCCTTGGTTACCCGCCGCTCGTGACGCCGTTCAGCCAATATGTCAAGAACACCGCCCTGATGAACCTTCTCGCCCTCAGTCAGAACAAGCCTCGTTTCAGCACGATAGACAAGGACACCTGGGGGATGATTCTCGGCAGGATGGGCAAGCTTCCCGGCAAGCTCGCTCCGGAAATCGTCGCCCTTGCCAAGGAGAAGGGGATGGAGTTCTATACCGGCAACCCGCAGGACGAGTATCCCGATGAGCTTCCGAAGTTCCGCAAGATGATGGCCGAAGAGGGCTGGGACTGCGGGCAGGACGACGAGGAGCTCTTCGAGCTGGCCATGCATGAGCGTCAGTACCGCGACTATCGCAGCGGCGTGGCTAAAGAGCGCTTCAACAAAGAACTTGAAGACCTCAGGACCAAGGCCGGAGCGCCGATTCTCGTCAAGCGTCCGGTCGTTGAGCTGCCGGAGTTCGACGTTGACGCTTACATTGCCAAATATCCGAAGGCCACAGCTGTGCAGGCTCCCTCCAAGGGGAAGATGCTCTGGCAGATAGACGTTGAGGATGTCTCCTCTGCTCCTGTTGCCGGCACCCCTGTCAAGGCCGGGAAGCCTTGCGGCTACGTTCAGACCTACTATGGAATGGAGGAGATTCTTCCTGCCGTTGACGGACGCTTCGTCGCGGTCACGGCCCCGCAGGGCAAGGATGTCGTCAAGGGGGAGATCGTCGCTTTCATCGAGTAGAAGTCCGGGCACATACGAGTTAGCGGAGGGGGTGACTTATTGGTCATCCCCTCTTTTGTGACAAATTGTCAGCTTTTCGTCGTTGGCAAATCTTTTGATGTCTGTACTGTCGTTCCGCCCGGAGGTGGGCGGAGAGGTAAAGTGAAATTTAAAAATAAAAACAATAATTATGGGAAAGATTATAGGAATTGACCTCGGTACCACGAACTCCTGCGTGGCCGTTATGGAAGGCAACCAGCCGACCGTAATCATCAACGATGAAGGTGCGCGCACCACTCCGTCAGTGGTGGCGTTTACGGAGAACGGCGAGCGCAAGGTGGGCAACCCTGCCAAGCGTCAGGCCATAACCAACCCTAAGAACACCATATTCTCCATCAAGAGGTTCATGGGTGAAACTTATGACCAGGTAGGCAAGGAAATCGCCCGTGTGCCTTATTCTGTGACGCGCGGCGACAACAACACTCCGCGTGTTGACATCAACGGACATCTGTATTCTCCGCAGGAGATTTCCGCCATCATCCTTCAGAAGATGAAGAAGACGGCCGAAGACTATCTCCGTCAGGAAGTCACCGAGGCCGTCATCACGGTTCCGGCCTATTTCTCCGACTCTCAGCGTCAGGCGACCAAGGAGGCCGGCAAGATTGCGGGACTCGACGTGAAGCGTATTATCAACGAGCCGACGGCTGCGGCCCTCGCCTATGGTCTTGACAAGAAGAACAAGAACATGAAGGTCGCCGTGTACGACCTCGGCGGCGGTACTTTCGATATCTCTATCCTGGAGCTCGGCGACGGCGTGTTTGAAGTCAAGTCAACCAACGGCGACACCCATCTGGGAGGCGATGACTTCGACCAGGCCATCATAGACTGGCTCGCCTCCGAGTTCGCAAAGGACAACGGCAACATCGACCTCAAGAAGGATCCGATGGCCCTCCAGAGACTCAAGGAGGCTGCGGAGAAGGCCAAGATCGAGCTTTCAAGCGCCGCGAGCGCGGAGATCAACCTGCCTTACATCACGGCGGTTGACGGTATGCCTAAGCACCTTGTGAAGTCCCTGAGCCGCGCCAAGTTCGAGGCTCTCTGCGACAATCTCTTCCAGAGGTCCATCGAACCTTGCCGCAAGGCCCTCTCGGACGCTCATCTGAACGCTTCCGAAATTGATGAGGTTCTGCTCGTCGGCGGTTCCACCCGTATCCCTAAGGTGCAGGAGCTCGTCAAGAACTTCTTCGGCAAGGAGCCGAACAAGAGCGTTAACCCGGATGAGGTCGTAGCCATCGGCGCAGCCATCCAGGGCGGTGTGCTCGCAGGCGACGTGAAGGATGTCCTCCTGCTTGACGTGACCCCTCTGTCACTTGGCATCGAGACTCTCGGCGGCGTGATGACCAAGCTCATCGAGTCCAACACCACCATCCCTGTGCACAAGGAGCAGGTGTTCAGTACGGCTGCCGACAACCAGCCTTCAGTTGAGGTGCGCGTGCTTCAGGGTGAGCGCCCTATGGCCAAGGACAACAAGCAGATCGGCGTGTTCCATCTCGACGGCATCGCTCCGGCTCCGCGTGGAATACCTCAGATCGAGGTTTCCTTCGACATCGATACCAACGGTATCTTGAGCGTGTCCGCCAAGGACAAGTCAACCGGTAAGGAGCAGCACATCAGAATCGAGGCTTCCAGCGGACTCAGCGATGACGAAATCAAGAGGATGCGTGACGAGGCCAAGGCCAATGAGGCTGCCGACAAGGCCGAAAGGGAGAAGGCTGACAAGATCAACGGTGCCGATGCGATGGTATTCCAGACCGAGAAGAATCTCAAGGAGTACGGAGACAAGATTCCGTCAGAGAAGAAGTCAGCCATAGAGTCCGCCTGTGCGGGATTGAAGAAGGCCGTCGAGGAGAAGAACCTCTCCGATATCGACCGCTACAATTCTGAGCTTGAATCTGCTTGGCACGCCGCTTCGGAGGATATGGCCAAGGCTGCGCAGGGCGGTACCCAGGGGCCTCAGAACCCGCAGGAACCTCAGGGCCCACAGGGTTCGCAGGACGGCCCTCAGCCTGACTTCAGCGAGAACAACTGATTGGGCGAGATGTTTTTGCAAATCACTGAGGATTACTGAGTTTCAGGACTTCAATATCGGCCGGCGCTTCGGTGCCGGCACATAGAAAAGGGAGGCGGACTGAATATTGGTCCGGCCTCTCTTTTTTGTTTTTCGCTGAGGTCAACCCGACCTTGAGGACGGCGAGTTCCCCGGGGGCAGCTCCGCCACTTCACCCGCTCATCTGCGCAACTCACACATTGCCGTTTCCTCTTCTTCCGCCCTGCGCCATCGCTGCGAACAATCCTGTCCGGCCGAAGAGAGGTTCCGCCGGACGAACTCCGAGACGCACACCGATGACTATCTAATCTGCCGGTCTGCTGAATCCTGAGCCGGGTAGCCAGACAGGCATCTCGTCATCGTTGGCGTAGGCCTCGATGAGGGAGTGGATGAGATTCCACTGGTCCATCACGCCTGACATGTCCCAGTCTTCGCGCCATTCATCCTTAGGATGATGGTACGGGGGATTATAGTGGCTCTTGTGGTCAGCGGGGTCGATCCAGTCCTGTCCGCCACATACGAACACTCCCGGCACGCCGGCGCGCAGCATGTTGAACAGGTCGGTGCGGAAAAATATCCCCCGGGTGTCCGGGATTATGATATCAGCCCTGCGTCCCTGCGCCGCCGCAAGCCTTGAGACGGTCGCGTCAACGGTCGAGAGACCTCCGGCATACACCTCCACGTTCCTTGCTTTCCCCAGTGGCGCACCTCCGTCTATGTTGACGGCTGCGGCGGTCTTCGCAATCGGCATGACAGGATGCTTCGCATACCACTCCGAGCCGAGCAGGCCGTCCTCCTCCGAGGTGAGGGCCGCGAATATCACGGTCCTGCGGAATTTCGTTCCGTCGGAGAGGAATCTGCGGATATGGGTGAGCATGCCCGCTACGCCGGAAGCATTGTCTCCGGCTCCGTTGTAGATGGAATCACCGTCCACCGGTTCTCCTATCCCGAGATGGTCCCAATGAGCCATCACGACCACGCTTTCATCCTTGAGGTCGCCTCCCGGAATCATTCCTATCACATTATGGGAGATGCCGGTCTTGGCGGTGACATCGAGCCTTGCCGTCATTCTTGCATTGAGCGGAACCGCCTTGAAATCAGTCCTGCGGGCGCTTTCGACGGCGGAGTCATAGTCAACTCCGGACGAAGCGAATATCCGGCGGACAGCATCTTCCGCAATCCATCCGCAGAGCCCCAGTGCGTCCCGGTTCCCCTTGTCATCGACGAGAGAAATCTCCTCTTTGCCGTGCGAGCTTTGTATGCCGGAGAACTTGTAGGCCGAAGTCTTCGGCATATGAACCACAAGGCATCCCGCCGCGCCGCGGCTGAAGGCCTCCTGGAATTTGCAGTCGGCCCGACCATAATAGGTCATGTTGCTGCCGCCGAAAATCGTGCTGTCATACACTCCCGGATCGTTCTCAAGCACGAGCAGAACCTTTCCCTTGACGTCAAGCCCGCGGAAGTCGTCCCAATTGTACTCCGGGGCCGTGATGCCGTAGCCGGCGAAGACAAGCTCCGTGCCCTTGAATTCGACTTTGTCCGTGTTGCGGAGAGTCCACGGGACTATCTCTTCCGGAGCCTTCACCGTGACATCGCCCTTTTTGCCTTCGATTGTGAGGCTTCCGCCGTGCAGCGCCGTACTTGTCTTTATTTCTTCGACATCTTGAAAATATCCGCCCGGAGCCATCTGGAGGCCGAGGGCGACATACTGGTCGCGGATATACTCGATGGTCTTGGTCTCGTATGGAGTAAGAGGCTTTCTGCCACCGAAGTCATCGGCGCTTATCACCTTCAGATGATGCTTGAAGTAGTCGAAGTCCGACAGTCCGCTCAAGTCCTGGGCATGAGCGCACATGCTCCCCAGCGTAAGGAGGGCCGGCAGCGTGAAGAATGATTTCCGTAGCATTTTATTCTGTGGCGAAAGGCAGTTTTACGACAATCTTCTTGATGGGTGCTGGTTTCCCGTTCGGGTCGAGCAGCGGCTGATGCGCGTCTGACGGGAAAAGGATGACATATTTGCCCGGGGTGAGGACTATCGGGCGCGGATTTGACGAGGACTTGTAATTCTCGACGTCCTTCTCGTCGGTGTAGGCCCGTGTGCAGTCCTGAAGTTCTTCCGGTTTGCAGACGTTGACAAGCTCCACGCCCTCTACCACGTAGAAAAGGTCTATCTTCTTATGATGGTCCTCCCACTGCATGTCACTGCGGGTAGAATCGATCTGGACGTTGGCGAAAGTCTTGTCAGTGAGTTCATAGCGTCCCTCCGGCAGGGTCATCGTCGCGGGGTCGGAGAGGAACTTGAACGCCGCGTCCCACTCGGCCTTGTTGAGCTTGTACTGCCGTGCATATACGTCCATGTCAACGATGGCGTTTTCGGCATTCCACAGATATGCCTTCGGTGAGCACGAACTGAGTGCCAACACCATCAAAAGAGGGAAAATTTTTTTCATTGTTGTCATTGTTTTCTTCAAAATTAAGAAGAAAAATGCTACTTTGCACCCAAATATGCCACATATGAGAAGAATGACCGTTTCGTCGATCTTCGTCCCTGGTCAGAAGGGCTCCGCTCATTAGCCGTCCTCCGGACTTGGAAGCTGTTTTGAAACGTTATTTCTCGAAGAATGAAAAGTGTACCCTTCCGTACACTTTTTCTTTTTTGAACCTGGGATGGTCCCTAAAAGAGTGCTCGTCCCCGTGCTCCAGAATGAAGTAGTTGCCCTCGTGGAGGATGTCGTGGGAGAGCACCTTTTCCGGGATGTTTTCCAAGGATTCGAGGGCGTATGGAGGGTCGGCGAAGATGATGTCGAATTTCTCCCGGCAGATCGGGAGGAAATCGAACACGTTGGCGTGTACCGGCTTGACCGCGTCCAGACCGAGCCTCGCGGCTTCGCGGCGGATGAACGCGGCGTTGTCCCTGTTCATCTCGACGCTGCATACGAGGGCTGCGCCTCTTGAGGCGAACTCAAAGCCGACAGCCCCCGTCCCTCCGAACAGGTCGAGAACCTTGAGCCCCTCGAACTCGTATTCGTTGTCCAGGACATTGAACAGGCCTTCCTTGGCGTAATCCGTCGTGGGGCGCGCGCCATAGCCTGCCGGCGGGGTGATTGTCCGCCCCTTGAGCTTCCCTCCTATTATCCTCATATTCTGACCACGGCCTTGAAATATCTGTAAAGCGACATCTCATCATCAGCGCCGAGTTCGGTAGTCCAGCAGATTGTGGACATCTCCGGGTTGATCTGAAGGGATTTGACGGCGAGGAAGATGTAATATTCCGCCGTAGTGAAGTTCTGCGCGTCGTAGCTGTTGGCGAGCAGCAGGGTCTTGCCCTGGGCTATGGCCAGATAGAGCCGGGAATCCCTGATGCCGCAAAGTATCTTGTTGTATTCCGGACAGCTCCCGAGCCTGCTCAAGATTCCTTGCATCTCCTGTCCGGAAACGGAACTGTCCTCATCCATATCATAGATGAGGACAGCTTCATATTCTGGTATCTCTACATATCGCACTTCCGCGTCTTCCCTTATCGAAGCCACGTCCTCAAGCGCCTGACGGGCTGAAGCGGGACGGAAAAAGGCGGAAGGTACGAGCGTGAACACTATTCCCAGTTGCCTGCGTTGTTGTTAGGTGCGGTGATGGATCCGACCTGGAGACCCTGATACTTGTTCTGGGCCTCGCACTCCGCGTCAAGATTGATGCGCAGCTGGTTGTCCATTCCCGCGAGAAGCTGCTTGTAAGGCATCTTGGCCTCGAAGAGAGGCACAGGCACTCCGGAAACGGTCTTTACGATGGACTCCATCTGCACCGGCTTGCCGCCTGAGAACGGGATGGTCTTGAGGGAGTCGATGTTGAAATCGGTGCGTCCCTTGAAGAGGGTGTCTTTGACCGGAATGGAGTTTTCGATGGAGAAGACGAGGTTCTTGTCACCTGCAAGATACATCTTGTAGAGATCCTCGTTGGTGATCCTGCGATGCGCCTTCTTGACCGCGTCGGTGTGCATTACGGCCACTGAATCGTCCAGAGAACCTATCTGGAGGACGACAGGCATCTTGCCTTCTTCGTAGAAGACCTTGAGGCTGTCCACCGTGGAGGTGAATTTGCCGTTGACTGACTTGTAGGCAACCTGCAGGGTGCGGATGTCCTTGAGCCTCTGGACGGCTACGCTCTTGCGGTAGTCTCTCTGCTTGTTGAAGTTGACAGGCTCCATTATGGAGCTGTAGATTGCATATGTCAGGAATGCGATGACTCCCAGCAGCACGACTTCAATGATAATCTTGACTGTCTTGTTCATTTTATGTTATTTTTATTAGTATCCAAATCCGTACAAAGTTAGGGATTTGATTTATCAAATGCAATATTCTTCTTAAATTTGCAGGAGTTTTTAGATGGTTTGCGACAGATGAAATCACTCGACAGGACTATGACGCTCAGATTGGACGGGCTTTTCGGCTCCGCCGGGAGGGTTTGCGTCCTTTCGCATCTCCATCCGGACGGCGATGCCGTCGGGAGCAGCACCGCTCTTGTCTCGTATCTCCGTGCCAGAGGGGTCGATGCCGTGGCCATTGTTCCCGATGCTTATTCCGCGACGATTTCCTTTCTCGCGGCTCCGGACGGCGTGATCGTGGCCTCTGAAGACATGAACCTTGCGCTGGAGCGTCTTCGGGCGGCGGATCTTCTCGTCTGCCTTGACCTCAATTCCCCCTCACGGACGGGGGTTCTCGAAGAGGAGCTGTGTGCGGCGCGCTGCACCAAGGTGATGATTGACCATCACCCGCAGCCCGACCCGGAAAATTTCGATCTCGTCTTCAGCGATACGGAAGTTTCTTCCGCGAGCGAGCTGCTCTTCCATATCCTGATGAGCATGCCCGACATCAGCGGCGATGCACGCAGACTGCCGCATTCCGCCGCCGAATCCCTGATGGCCGGAATGACGACGGACACCAACAATTTTGCAAATTCGGTGTTCCCGTCCACCCTCACGATGGCCTCGGCCCTGCTTGAGGCGGGGGTTGACCGTGATGCGCTGCTTTCGCGCCTGTACAATTCATATAGGGAGAACCGCTTCCGGGCGATGGGCCTTTTCCTCAAGGACAGGATGGTCATCACCTCCGGCGGCGCGGCATACGCCATTTTCAGGCGTGAGGACAACGAGAGCCTCGCCCTGCGGGAAGGGGATACCGAGGGCTTCGTCAATCTTCCGCTCGGCATAGACCGGGTAAGGATGAGCATCTTTCTGCGTGAGGACGAGGGCTTCTACCGGGTTTCAATCAGATCCAGGAAAGGCTGCTCGTCAAATGCTTTGGCGAGGGCTCATTTTCACGGCGGAGGCCATGAATGCGCCGCCGGAGGCAGGCTTTTCTTCCCGGCGGACATAGCGTCCCGGGAAGATGCGGCGAAGTATATAGAAGAGGTGACGGCACGATTCCTGCAAAGTGAACAGCCCGTTCGAATAAATGAACAATGATGAAGAAGACAATCTCATATCTTATGTGCCTGCTCGTTCTCGGAGCTTGCGCAAGAACAGTGGAGACCGGGACGAACGATGCCGCCAAGAGGTATTTCGACGCCTGGATACATGTCAACCACCCCGATCTGACCCCGACGGAACTTGGGGCCTATGTGCTTTCCGACATTCAGGGGACGGGAGATGAAATCGGAGAATCAGACAAGTACGTGCGCCTGAACTATACCCTCAGTTCTCTGGACGGCAACATCTCCTCCACGAGCCGGCCGGAACTTGCCCGGCAGCTGGGGACATGGAGCGAGTCGTCATGGTGCGGTCCGGTCGTCTGGACTTTGGGAGAGGGTTATCTTTCCGCCGGACTTGACGAGATGCTCTCCACGATGCGCGAAGGGGGCAGACGCAAGACGGTCATCCCCGGCTGGCTGATGACCACGACCCGCTATGATACTGCTCAGGAATATCTTGACAATGTCAGCGGAACCAGCGCGATATATGATATCGAGCTGCTGGAGGCCATCGAGGATATCGACAAGTGGGAGATTGATTCCCTCGGGCGTTTCTTCGCCCTCAATTATCCTTCAGTCACCGTCAGCGACTCCCTGAAGTACGGCTTCTATTATGTGCAGACCAAGGCTCCGGTAGTGGAGTCGTCGAGCGCGGAGAGCGAGGATGGGGACGAGGAAGAGACGGATGCCGGCTTCCCTGCGGACACGACCATCTACATCAACTACACCGGCCGTCTGCTGAACGGGAGGGTGTTCGACACCACCGTGGCGGACACGGCCAAGATGTACGGCATCTACAGTTCCTCCAAGACATACTCTCCGATATCGGTGCAGTATGATTATGACGACTATACGGGCATAACGATTACGAGCGACAAGTCGTCCGTAATCGACGGTTTCTCATATATGTTGTGGCGTATGGGGCCTTTCGAGGCGGGCACAGGCGTGTTCATCTCGAGCCTGGGTTATTCCTCAAGCGGGTCGGGCAGTTCAATCCCGGCGTATTCCCCTCTGAGATTTGACATAGAGGTGGTGGAAAAGCCGTAGAGCGGGGCGCTCCGGCGGCAGAAAAGACAAGGTTAAGTTAGTAGTTAAAATATATGGCATCATCTGAACTGGCTCCTACGGAGCTTGGGACGGAAAAAATCGGAAAATTGCTGAAGATGTATGCGGTTCCGGGAATCATAGCCCAGACCGCTGCGTCTTTGTACAATATGGTCGACAGCATCTACATCGGCCATATTCCCGGAGTGGGGTCGGCGGCCATCAGCGGTCTCGCGGTGACGTTCCCGCTGATGAACCTCTCGGCGGCAATGGGAACTCTGGTGGGAGTCGGCGCAATGACTCTCATTTCCGTCCTTCTCGGGCAGAAGAACTATGAGACGGCGCGCAAGGTGCTCGCCAACGTCTTCGCCCTCAACATCATCATCGGCATACTGTTCTCGGTGGCGACCCTCAGTTTCCTCGACCCGATACTGAGGTTCTTCGGGGCGAGCGACAACACCCTGCCGTTTGCGCGGGACTATATGGTCATCATCCTGCTCGGTAACGTATTTTCCCATCTGTATTTTGGGTTCAACGGCATCATACGGGCGGCGGGACATCCCAAGACGGCGATGGGTCTGACTCTCTTCACCGTGATTTCCAATGCGATACTCGACCCGATACTGATATTCGGCTTCGGGATGGGCATCAAGGGCGCGGCCATCGCGACCATAGTCTGCCAGATGCTGGCCCTCGCCTATACGATAAGGTTCTTCTTCGACCGCAGCAGGCTTCTGCACTTTCCGAAGCCCTGCCTGCAGCTTGAGTGGAGGGTGGCCAAGCAGTCGCTGGTCATCGGCCTGGGGCCCTTCCTGATGAACGCGGCATCCTGTCTGGTGGCGATGTTCATCAACCAGCAGCTCGGCAAATACGGCGGAGATATGGCCATCGGGGCATACGGCATCATCAACCGTCTCACGATGCTCTTCCTGATGATATGCATGGGCTTCAACCAGGGCCTGCAACCTATCGCCGGCTACAATTACGGAGCCCGGCTCTACGGCAGAGTCAAGGAGGTGGCGTCCCTGACGGCGAAGTGGGAAGTCGCGGTGACGACGGTCTGCTTCCTGATGTCTGAGCTCATCCCGGGGATTGCCGTGAGCCTGTTCACCAATGACCCGGCGATGATCGACATGGCATCCAAAGGCATCAGAGTGATGAATGCCGGGATAGCGGTGGTGGGGTTCAACATCGTGACTGCCAATCTCTTCCAATGTCTGGGGATGGTAAAGCAGTCCATCTTCCTCTCCCTTTCCCGCCAGCTTATCATCCTCTTGCCGCTGATCTACACCCTGCCGCTGTGGATGCAGGAGAAGGGCGTATGGATAAGTTTCCCTATCTCGGATATCTTGTCCACCGCCATCGCGGCGATATTCGCGGTCAGACTTTTCAGCAAGTTCAACAGACTTCAGGACGGCGAGGATTCGGCCGCACTGGGGAGTTCAATCGAGTGATATGGGCAAGCATACAATAATCAACGTCGGACGTCAGTTCGGCAGCGGCGGCAAGAGCGTCGCCGTGGCCCTCGGGGAGAAACTCGGGATCAAGGTCTATGACAATGAACTGATACTCAAGGCCGCCGCGGACAGCGGAATCAGTCCGGAAATCTTCCGGCGCAGTGACGAGCAGAAGCGGATAGTGGCGCTGGGATTCCAGACCTCGGGGCTTAACGACCGGGAGGTTTTCCGTATCCAGAGCGATGTCATCAGGAACATAGCCGGCGGCTCAAGCGCGATATTCGTCGGCAGGGCGTCGGACTATGTGCTCAGGGACATGGATTGTCTGGACGTGTTCATTACGGCTCCGGACGCAAACCGCAGGAGCCGCATCAGCGAGAGGCTCAAGGTCTCCGATGATGAAGCCGCCCGTCTCATAGCCAAGACGGACAAGGCTCGTGAGAGTTATTATAACTTCTTCACTTTCAGCCATTGGGGAGTGGCGTCGAATTACGACCTCTGCATCGATTCGTCCATCCTCGGGATAGACGGCACGGCGGATTTCATCATCGACTTCGCCACCCGCGCGGGAAAGCTCTAGATCGAGAGATTGTGCCAGTGCGGGCCGAAGCGCTCGAAAGCCTGGCGGTCAAGCATCTCGCGGTCGTCCGGGTGGGCGATGCTTATCATCAGCTTGGCCCGCTCCTGAAGACTTTTGCCGTAGAGGTCCACGGCTCCGTATTCGGTCACTATCCAGTGGGCGTCGGCTCTCGGGGTCACCACGCCGGCTCCCGGGTTGAGCTGCGAGACTATCTTGTTCTTCCCCTTGTTGGTGCGTGATGCGAAGGCGGTGATGCTTTTGCCTCCCTTGGACATCGTGGCTCCGCGCACGAACTCGAGCTGTCCTCCGGTTCCGCTGAAGATGCGGGTGCCGATGGAGTCGGCGCTGATCTGTCCGGTCAGGTCCACCTCCGTGGCCGAGTTGATGGCTTTCATGTTGGGGTTCTGCGAGATGACCCACGGGTCGTTGGTGTATTTGATGTCTCTCATCAGCACGTCGGGGTTTTCGTTGATGAACGAGTACACTTCCTGCGAGCCGAGAAGGAACGAGGCCACGACCTTGCCCGTGTCTATCTTCTTGCGGCTTCCGTCAATCACCCCCGCCTTGATCAGAGAGAGCAGTCCGTCCGCGAACATCTCCGTGTGCAGTCCGAGGTTCTTGTGATGGCGCAGCTGCGCGGCGAGCGCGTTCGGAAGGGCTCCGATTCCCATCTGGATGCAGTCCCCGTCATCCACGAGGGCGGCGCAGTTCTTGCCGATCAGCACTTCGGTCGGGGTCGGTTCCGCGAATCCGGCCGTCACGAGAGGGGTGTCATCCTGCACGAGATAATCAAAGCTCTCTATGTCAAGCAGGTCGCCGTAGGCGAAGGGGACGTTGGGGTTTACCACTCCAATGACCAGCTCGGCGCTCTCGACGGCGGCTACCGAACAGTCCACCGAGGTGCCGAGGCTGACTTTGCCTTCGGCATTGGGGAGGGAGACATTGACCAGAGCTGCTCCGAGCCTGATGGCTCCGTCCCTGTAGAGTTTCTGGCTTTCGCCCAGGTGCACAGGCAGGTAGTCGGCGTAGCCGGCGTTGACGTTTTTGCGCACGTTCGGGCCCACGAAGAAGCCCTGCTCGAAGAAAATGCCCTCGTATTCCGGCTCGCTGTACGGGGCCGGCCCCTCGGTGTGGAAGTGGTGGAAATGCAGGTCTTTGACATCCCCGGCGTCGGCTCTGCGGCAGAGCGCGGAGATGAGACAATGCGGCACGCTGGCGACGCTGCTGAGGTGTATGTGGCAGTGTGAGGGGATGTGGCTGACCGCCTCATCTGCGGAAACGAAGTGCATCGGCTTCATATCAGGATAATAATTATTAGATTTGTGCCGACAAAAATAGCAAAATAATCAATGCACACAAAAGAGGAAAAACTCGCCTCGTTCTCCAGACTTCTGGATACGATGGACGCGCTGCGCGAGAGGTGTCCGTGGAACGCGGAGCAGACTATGGAGTCCATCCGCCCCATGACGGAAGAAGAGGTCTATGAACTGAGCGATGCAATAATAAAAGACGACACCGCCTCCATCGCCAAGGAACTCGGGGATCTCCTGTATCATATCGCTTTCTACTGCCGGATAGGGGAGGAGCAGGGCCGGTTCGATATCGCCGACGCCCTGGAGAGAGTCTGTGACAAGATGGTTTTCCGCCATCCGCACGTGTTCGGAGACGGGGCCGGGAAACACTTGAGCGCCAAAGAAATAGCTGATACTTGGGAGCTTGTCAAAGCCAAAGAAAAGGACGGCAACAAGACCATCATGTCCGGAATTCCGGATGCGATGCCCGCAATTCTCAAGGCCCTTTCCATGCAGGAGAAGGCGCGCGGATGCGGATTCGACTGGGAGAAAAGGGAAGATGTGTGGGACAAGGTGGATGAGGAGCTGTGCGAAGTGAAGGAGGCCTGCGATGAGAATGACTTCGCCCACGAAGAGGAGGAATTCGGCGATCTGCTTTTTGCTGTCATCAATGCCTCAAGGCTCTACGGGGTCGATCCGGAGAAGGCGCTGGGCGGATGCTGCAGCAAGTTCCGCCGCCGCTTCACCTACCTTGAGGAGAACACCATCCGCAAGGGGCGCAAGCTTTCGGAGATGACCCTCGCCGAGATGGATGCCATCTGGGATGAGGGCAAGGCCAAAGGTCTGTGATGTCCGTTCCGAAGAATTTTCCTAAATTTGCGTTCTCGTATGTACACCGAAACCATTTTATGGCAGAATATAAATTGACAGAAGTCACCGACCGCCGTGATTTGCTCCGCTTCATCCTTTTTCCGGATGAGCTTTATCGCGGCTGCCCGCAGTATGTCCCCGCTCTTCATTCGGATGAGCTGTTCCTGCTGACCAAAGTCGCATACCTGTCCTATTGCAGGAGGAAGATGTGGCTCGTCCTGGACTCGGGGCGCGTGGTAGGGCGGATATGCGCGATCATAAACCCCCGTTACAATGAGCTCTACGCCGTAAGGCGCGTGCGTTTCGGCTGGTTTGACTGCGTGGACGACATCGAGGTGGCGCGCCTGCTCGTAGGGGCCGCGTCGGACTGGGCCCGCAGGGAGGGGATGACCGAGATTCACGGGCCGCTGAGCTACAACACTCTCGGCCGGCAGGGGATGCTCGTTGAGGGCTATGAATATACGCCTCCGTTCAACTGTCCGTACAACTACCCGTACTACAATGATTTCCTGACGGCTCTCGATTTCGACAAGGAGTGCGACTGGGTTCAATACAGGATAGTGGCGAACCATGGTGTTCCGGACAAGACCCGCCGGGTCGCCAGAATGTTGCAGGACAGGGAAAATCTTCATTTCGCGGACATCAGCTCCGTCAAGAAGAACCCCGCCGAGGTGCGGCGCTTCTTCAAGGCGTTCAACGACAGTTTCTCGGATATCCCCGGCTACGTTCCTCTGGACGAGAGGGAGATCGACGATGAGGCGAGGCGGATGCTGCCGTACCTCTCGGACAAGGCAAGCTGCCTGCTGCTCGACGAAAGCGGGGACATCGCGGCGTTCGGCATATCCTTCCCGAGCATGTCAAGGGCCCTGCAGAAGGCCCGTGGCCGCCGCTTCCCGCTGGGCTGGCTGTATCTTCTGAAGGCCAGACACGACTACGAGGTCACCGACCTCATGGCCAACGGGGCCGTCCGCAAATGGCAGAACACCGGCATCTCGTCGGTATATTATAAGGAGATGGGCGACAAGGCCATCCGGGTGGGCAACCGCTGGGCCGTCTCAAACCCCCAGCTTGAGCCGGATTCCGCAGCCAACATCTGGAACTGCTACGAGCATGAACCGTATATGCGCCGCAGGTGCTACATCAGAAATATAGAAGACTAATATGGCAGATACCAAACTTTTGGAGAAAGTGCTCTCCCTTGAAGATAAGTTCCGCTCGCTTCAGGATCAGCTTTCCAGCCCCGAGGTGATGTCGGACATGAAGAGATATGTCCAGCTCAACAAAGACTACAAGGAGCTGGAACCTATCATAAAGGCGGGCAAGGAATACGAAAAGATGACCAAGGACCTCGCCTCCGCCAAGGATATCCTTGTCAATGAGAAAGATGACGAACTTCGCGAGATGGCCCGTGAGGAGGTGTCCGAGATAGAGGCCCGCATACCGCAGATGGAGCAGGACATAAAGCTCCTTCTGATTCCGGCCGATCCGGACGATTCCAAGAACGCCATCGTCGAGATTCGCGGCGGCACCGGCGGCGACGAGGCCGCGATTTTCGCCGGAGACCTCTTCCGTATGTATCAGCACTTCGCCGAGACCAAGAACTGGAAGCTCGAAGTCACCGACCAGACTCCCGGCACGTCCGGAGGATTCAAGCAGGTCGTCTTCAAGCTTTCGGGCGAGAACGTCTATGGCGTGATGAAATACGAGTCCGGAGTGCACCGTGTGCAGAGGGTGCCTCAGACCGAAACTCAGGGCAGAATCCAGACTTCCGCCGCATCAGTGGCGGTTTTCCCGGAGGCCGGCGAGTTTGACGTGGAGCTCAACTGGGATGATATCAGGCTTGACCTCTTCTGCTCTTCCGGCCCTGGCGGGCAGGGAGTGAACACGACGTATTCCGCCGTGCGCCTCACGCATATCCCTACGGGACTCGTCGTGCAGTGTCAGGAGGAGCGCTCCCAGCTCAAGAACAAGGACAGGGCCTTCGAGGAACTCCGCACCCGTCTGTATAATCTTGAGCATCAGAAGTATCTGGACGGGATAGCCGCCAAGCGCAAGACCATGGTGTCCACTGGAGACCGCTCGGCCAAAATCCGCACCTACAACTACCCTCAGGGCAGGGTGACGGACCATCGCATCAACTGGTCGATGTACAACCTTCCCGCCTTCATGGACGGGGACATTCAGGAATGTATCGATCAGCTGCAGATTGCCGAGAACGCGGAGCGTCTCAAGGAGGCGGCTTAGATTTTTCTGAAAGCCAGACAGGCGTTGTGACCTCCGAAGCCGAACGAATCGCTCAAGCCGAGCGTCAGTTCGGCTTTGACGGCTTTGTTCGGGGTGTAGTCAAGGTCGCATTCCGGATCCGGACAGTCGAGATTGACGGTCGGAGGGACGATTCCCCTCTGGAGGGCGAGCACTGTGGCCGCCGCCTCCACGGCTCCGGTGGCTCCGAACATATGTCCGTGCATTGACTTGGTGCTGCTTATGTGGCACTTGTAGGCAAAATCCCCGAACGCCTGCTTGTAGGCGAGAGTCTCCGCGATGTCGTTGAGGTGGGTGCCGGTGCCGTGGGCGTTGATATAGACATTGTCCTTCTCCGCGTCGAACCCGGCCTGCTCCAGAGCTATCTTGATGCACTCCGCCTGGGTGCTCGCGTCCGGTCTCGGGGCCGTGGCGTGGTATGCGTCGCAGGTGCTGCCGTATCCCACGACTTCGGCGTAGATGTGCGCTCCCCGGGCCTTGGCATGTTCGAATTCTTCGAGGACGAGTATCGCCGAGCCGTCTGCCATCACGAAACCTCCCCTGTTGGCGTTGAACGGCAGGGAAGCGTATTTCGGGTTCTCGGCGCGGGTGAGGGCCTTGGCGTTGGCGAAGCCCGCGATTCCGATCGGGATGGTGCATCTGTCGGAGCCGCCGGCTATCACCGCGTCAGCATAACCGTGCCGTATCGCCCTGAAGGCCTCTCCGATGGAGTGAGTAGAGGTGGCGCAGGCGGTGACGATGTCGATGCAGGAGCCCTGGGCGCCGTACTTGATGGCTATCTGGCCTCCCGCCATGTCGCTGATCATGGTAGGGACGAAGTTGGGGGAGATCCATTTGCCGCTGCGGTCCTCGAGGAATTTCTCAAGTTCGCGCTGTATTGTCGTGAATCCTCCTATCCCGGAGCCCACGTAGGTGGCGAGCCTCGTCGGGTCGATGTTCTCCCCGGAGACGAGCCCGGAATCTTTCATCGCCTGCCAGGCCGATGCCATGGCATATATCGTGAAGGGATCCTGCTTGCGGATGAAAGGCTTGTCCATGCCGAAGTTCTCGGGATTGAAGTCGCGGATCATGCCGCCGATCTTGACGGGCAGGTCCTCAGTCGGGAATTCCGTGATGTAGTCGATTCCACATACCCCGTTAATCAGATTGTTCCAAAATGTATCGATGTCCTGACCGATGCAGGAGAGTACTCCGAGGCCGGTTACGGCTACTTTTCTTTCCATAATTTTCAAATGTTCCGTGTTGAAATGTCGGGCCAAAGATACATAAAAAGCGGCGTTTTCTGCTCGGGGAATCCGTAAATTTCATATATTTGTGGGAATTTATGTAGGATGAGTATGTCGTTCCTGAAAGAACAGCTGCCCCGATACCTGCTGAGCAAGTATCAGTTGATATGGACCGTGGCTTTCTCGGCCCTCTTTTCGCTCGTTCTCATCTTCCTCACCATTCCGTTCTCCACCAACGTCTGGTTCGCGCTCGGAGGCAGTTCCGCGTTCCTTTTCACCATAGCATTCATCGTGGTGTCCCTGGCGGTGGTGGTGATAAGCAAGGTGCTGATGTTCAACTGCCGGAACCGCGAGAACTTCGAAATCTGGAAATATATCGTCTGGGATCTGCTGGAGATTGTCTTCATAAGCCTGCTCTATACCTTTTTCACCGTCCAGGGCGACGGGAGCGGCATCATCGACATCGGCGACCGGGGCTCATGGAACATTTTCCTCAGCGCGCTGTGCTTCACGCTCGTCTGTCTCGGCGTGCCGTACGTGATATCCGCGCTGTACCTTTCTCTTGCGGACCGCAACAACACCATCCGTCTGATGAATTTCTCCAACGTGGTGGGGGACACCCCCCTCAAGCCCTACGAGGAGAAGCGCATCACCCTTTTCGACAGCAGCGGGGTGCTCAAGTTCTCCATCGACTCGGAGAATCTCTACTATATCGAATCGGACGACAATTATATCAAGATCTGGTACACGGACAGCAACGGCGAAGTCAAGCAGTACATGCTGCGCTGCCCGCTCAAGACGGTGGAGGACAGTTTCGCCGACAGCGATCTGGTGCGCTGTCACCGCAAGTACATAGTCAACATCACGAAAGTCAAGATTCTGAAGGCGGAGAAGGAGGGGTACAAGATCAGTCTCGGACTTGACAATTCGGACACCATACCGATTTCAAAGACGTACGAGCAGAACGTGCTCGCACGCTTCAATTCACTATAAACGATATGTGGCAGAGAATTCAGACTCTTTATTTACTTATTTCCACGGGGCTGGTCGCATCGCTTCTTTTCTGCGAAAAGGCCGGAGATGTCCGTTTCACGGCTTATGCGCCGTATGTGATATTGATAGTAATCATATTGCTGCTCAATATCTTGGCCATCAGCGTATATCGCTTCCGCATCTTCCAGATGAGAACGGCGGTTCTCTCCGCCATCATCGCTCTGGCGCTGCAGGCATGGCTGGCTGTGGATTTTTTCACGGCGGACAAGACCCTCGTCTTCCATGTGACGGCGGTGTTCCCGCTCGCGGTGGTCATCCTCAATTTCCTCGCGGCGAGGAACATCTATGCCGATGAACTCATCGTGCGCAGCGCTTCCAGACTGCGGAGCGCGAAGCGCGGAGCGGGGAAAAAGAAACAGGCAAACCGATAAATCACATAATCATGAGAATAGCAGAATCAGAACTCATCATCAACTCCGACGGATCCGCTTTCCACATCCATATCCGTCCGGAGCAGCTCTCCGACAATGTCATCCTCGTCGGAGACCCCGGCAGGGTGGCGATGTTCCGGCCCCTGCTTGAAACGGTGGAGTGCGAGGGCGCGTCCAGGGAATTCGTGTGGATGACGGGGCGCTACCGCGGCTGCCGGTTCACCGTTCTCTCCACCGGTATCGGCACGGACAATATAGACATAGTGATGACCGAGCTGGACGCTCTCGCCAACGTGGATTTCACAACGAGGGAGCCAAGAAAGGAACACCGCACGCTCAGTATCCTCCGCATAGGGACTTGCGGGGCGATACAGCCGGAAATCCCTCTCGGGGCGTTCATATTTTCGCATATCTCCGTGGGCTGCGACGGCCTGATGAACTGGTACGACAACAGGGACAGCATAGCCCTGCTCGACTTCGAGGAGGCTTTCAAGAAACACGTGCATTGGGACAGGCACCTTCCGGATCCGTATTTCGTCCGGGCTTCCGACAAGCTCATTGAAAGATTTGCGGACTGCACCGTCAAGGGCATGACAATCTCGGCATCCGGCTTCTACGGGCCTCAGGGCCGTGTCGTGCGTCAGGGACTTGCAATGCCGAATATGCTGGAGGACTTCGAAACTTTTGAATACGGAGGCTACAAGATCACCAATTTCGAGATGGAGGGCTCCGCTCTTGCCGGAATGGCGGCCAAGCTCGGGCACGATGCCGGCACGGTCTGCTGCGTCATCGCGCACCGCTATCTCAAGGATGCCAATACCGACTACAAGCCTCGTGTGGCCGAGCTTCTGCAGCTTGCCCTCGGCCGTCTCTCGCAGTAGGGTCAGCTCTCATATCCGCCGCCGTTCCTGCGGGCGTTCATAAGGTTCGAGAGCTGTTCGCCGAGAGCCGACACGACATCTTCCATCCTGATATCGGGCCTGACGGGACTGTTCCCGAGCAGGCCCGCTTTTTCGAGCGCCTCCCTAAGCGCCTTTCCGCCGAGCGAATGCTCCAGGAGGCAGGCCCTGCCGATGCTGTCCTCGGCCCTGCTCAGAGAGAGCAGCAGATGGACGGAGCGGACTTCCGCGTCTCCGGCTTTCAGGGCCTCGTAGGCCGCGATGCTTATGGCCCCTGCGGCGCTGTGCTTCATCTTGACGCGGTCCTCGTCATAGTAGGGGACGGGCCTGTCCCTGAAGATGGCTGCGTCAATCCTGCTTTTCAGCTCGTCCGTGTCCAGACCGGCGCTCTTCAGAAAGCGGCATGCGTCGCACCCCCGCCGTCTGAGGATGGCGAGCATCAGATGGTCGGCCCCGACGCCGTAGTGGCCGGTGCGCATGGCTTCGTCTCTGGCTCCTTCGAGTATGGCCTTGAAATCGTCTGACAACTTGATGTTCATATAAACGAATATGGGCAAAAGTAGCAATTTAATCGGATTTTTATTCTAAATTTGCACATTTGGAAACAATCCGATTTAGTGATTTATATGGATAGTGAGGTAAAGACTCCCGAAGAAATTCGGGAAGAAGTGACAGGGATAATCGAGCCCGTTGAGATTGACCACGAGATGCGTACGGCCTACATCGACTATTCGATGTCGGTCATCGTGTCCAGAGCTCTCCCGGACGCGCGCGACGGTCTGAAGCCGGTGCAGCGCAGAGTGCTTTTCGGTATGGACGGACTCGGTTTGAATTATGGGGGGCAGACGAAGAAGTGCGCCAGGATAGTCGGTGAAGTTCTCGGTAAGTTCCACCCGCACGGAGACTCCAGCGTTTATGATGCGATGGCCCGTCTCGCGCAGAATTGGAACCAGCGTTATCCCCTTGTGTTCGGACAGGGCAACTTCGGCTCCATGGACGGCGATCCTGTGGCCGCGATGCGATATACGGAGGCCAAACTTGAGAAACTGTCGGCCGAGGTGCTTGCGGATCTCGACAAGGACACGGTCGATATGACTCTCAACTTCGACGACTCCCTCGAGGAGCCGACGGTTCTTCCGACCAAGGCCCCGCTCCTGCTTCTCAACGGCTCGTCGGGCATTGCCGTCGGAATGGCGACGAACATGGCCCCGCACAATCTTGGCGAGTGCTGCGATGCGATCTGCGCATATATCGACAACCCCGACATCTGCGTCGAGGATCTGATGCAGTATATCAAAGGTCCCGATTTCCCGACCGGAGGAATCATCCTCGGCCGTCAGGGCATCATCGACGCCTACAACACCGGACGCGGCAGGATAGTTCTCCGCGCCAAGACGGAAATAGAGACTCATGACAACGGTCGGGACGTGATTGTGGTCACCGAGGTGCCGTACATGGTCAACAAGGCCGAGATGCTCTCCCGCATCAGCGAGATGATCCGGGACAAGAAGATCGAGGGCATTTCGGAAATCCGGGAGCTTACCAACAGGCAGGGAATCCGCATCGAGTTCATCGTCAAGAAGGACGCCAATTCGAGCGTGGTTCTCAACACTCTCTTTAAGTACACTGCGCTGCAGAGCAGCTTCTCGATCAACAATGTGGCCCTTGTCAACGGCAGGCCGCGCACCTTGACCCTCAAGGACATGCTCGCCACTTTCGTGGATTTCCGCCACGAGGTGGTGGTGCGCCGCACGCGTTTCGATCTCAACAAGGCCCTCAAGAGGGCCCACATTCTGGAGGGTCTCCTCAAGGCGATAGACGTCATCGACGAGGTGATCGCCATCATCAGGGCTTCCAAGAGCGTGGAAGAGGCCAAGGCCACCCTTGAAGAGAGGTTCGGATTCGATGACATCCAGGCTTCGGCCATCGTCGAGATGCGCCTGCGTCAGCTTACCGGACTCGAAAAGGAGAAGCTCCAGGCCGAATACGACGAGCTGGAGAAGTTCATCGTGCGCTGTCGTGAGATTCTCGCCAGCGACGAGGAGCAGCTCTCCATCGTCAAGCAGGAGTGCCGCGAACTCAAGGAGAAGTACGGTGACCCGCGCCGGACGGAGATTACTCTCTCCGCCGAGGAGTTCAACCCGGAGGACTTCTATGCCGATGAGGACGTGGTCATAACCATCTCTCATCTCGGCTATATCAAGCGCACTCCGCTGACGGAGTTCCGCACGCAGGCCCGGGGCGGCACCGGCAAGAAGGCCAGCGCGACCAGGGAAGAGGATTTCATAGAACATATATATGTGGCCAACATGCACTCGACCATGCTGTTCTTTACGGACAAGGGGATGTGCTACAGGCTCAAGGTATACGAACTTCCCGAAGGCACGCGCACCGCAAAGGGCCGCGCCGTGCAGAATCTGCTCTCCATCGATGCGCAGGACAGCATCCGCACATATCTGAACGTGCCGTCCATCGAAGATCCCTCCTACACGGAGAGCCATTTCGTGACGCTTGTCACCAAGCGGGGGACGCTCAAGAAGACCAGTCTTTCAGAATATGCCAACAAGCGCAGCCGCAACATGGGAATCATCGCCATCAGCATCCGTGAGGGGGACGAGCTTCTGGACGCTCTCCTGACCGATGGAAGCGAGCAGATTATGATAGCCGCACGAAAGGGCCGCTGCTGCCGCTTCAACGAAAGCGAGCTCCGTCCTCTCGGGCGCAAGTCTTCGGGCGTGCGCGGCATCTCCATAGAAGATGACGACGAGGTGGTGGGAGCGATAGCCATTCGACCGGAAGGGAGTACCGATGCCGTGCTCGTGGTGAGCGAGAACGGCTACGGCAAGCGTTCCTCCGCGGACGAATACAGGATAACCGCACGTGGCGCCAAGGGCGTGAAGACCATCAACATCACCGACAAGACGGGGCCTCTCGTGGCCATCAAGAGCGTCTCCGAGGAGAATGACCTGATGATCATCACCAAGTCCGGACTCACCATAAGGCTTGACACTTCGGAAATCGGCCTTCGCGGGCGCGCCACCCAGGGAGTGCGTCTCATTAATCTTCGCGAAGGGGATGCGATTGCCGCCGTGTCTCCGGTCGCCAAGTCCGAGGACGAGGATGAGGCCGGCGTTGAAGGGGAAGTAACTACAGAAACTAACAGTGAAAATCAATAACTCAATTAGATTCCAATGAAAAAGATCTTTTTAGTTTTGGCAATCATCGCCTCGATGCAGGCTTTCGATGCCCAGGCTCAGAAGAGCCCGTCTGCCGCCAAATCCGCCGTGGAGAAGGCTGAAGCCGCTACCGTCAATCCGAAGCAGAGCCAGAAACCTGCCACATGGATTAAGTATGGCAAGGCCCTGCTCGATGCGTACAACGCTCCGGCCGGGAATGTCTGGATCGGCATGTCCCGTCAGGAACTTCAGGTTCTCGGCGGAGGAGAGAAACCTCTCTCCGAGGCAGTAGCCGAAGTCGGCGGTCGTCAGATGACCAAGGTCGCCTACGAGAACAAGAACCTCTACTTCAACGAGAACGGTCTTCTTGAAATCATCGAGGTGACTCAGCCTGTAGTTGACGGGGCTCTTGACAAGGCCCTCGCCGCCTACGGCGAAGCCGCGAAGCTTGACCCGGACAACAAGAAGGGCAAGGACATAAGCGCCGGCCTCAAGGAAATTTCTGAAAAGTATTCTTCCGACGCTTACAATGCCTACTCCTTCGGCAAGATGGCCGAGGCTTCATCTTACTTCGAAAAGGCTGCGGCCGCTGCGGCTGCCGCTCCTCTCAAGCAGATTGACACCAACTCCGTATATAACGCCGGCTTCACGGCACAGGCTGCCGGGGACAACGCGCGCGCCAAGGATTTCTACGCCAAGTGTCTCTCCTACGGCTATCACGGGACGGACGGCGACACCTACGCCAAGATGGCTGACGTCTGCGACAAGCTCGGCGACAAAGAGGTGGCCAAGAACTATCTCGAAGAGGGATTCAAGGCATATCCTCAGAGCCAGAGCATCCTTGTCGGACTCATCAACTACTATGTCTCAAGCGGCAGCGATACCGACCGTCTCTTCGAACTTCTCAACGAAGCCAAGAAGAACGAGCCGAACAACGCCTCTCTCTACTATGTTGAGGGCAACATCAACGAGAAGCTCGGCAACGCCGACGCCGCTGTGGCCGCATACCGCAAGTGCGCCGAAATCAATCCGGCCTACGAGTTCGGCTATATCGGAGAGGGCATCCACTTCTACAACCTTGCCGTCGAAATTCAGGAGAAGGCTTCTCTGGAGGCCGATGATGCCAAGTATATGGCTCTGATGGGCGAGTTCGAGACGGCTCTCAAGTCTTGCATCGCGCCATTCGAGAAGGCATACGAGATCAGCAAGGACGCGGAGGTCAAGAGCAGCGTGGCTGAATATCTCAAGAACGCCTGCTTCCGTTTCCGTACCGAGAGCCCTGAGATGCAGGCCAAGTACGAGAAGTACGCCGCCGTGCTCGAGAAGCAGTAGTCTTATCCATACCATATATAAAGAGAGGTCTGCGGGGTGTCTGCGGGCCTCTCTTCGTTTTTTTTGAAATTTTTCAAAAAAAGTCAAAAAAGGTTTGGTAGTTCAGAAAAAGTGACTACC
>CAVHNN010000028.1:0-26170 GCA_963637465.1 Paludibacteraceae bacterium | reverse complement strand
TACAGGTGGTACATATCAAACTGATGCAAAAGGTACATTTACTCCGCTATAATCAAGCAATCCATGAACATATTTTCCGTGAGGCAGGCGGGGCACATTGTTTTCCGAAGCAGGTAGAAGTCTTCTTCTATGTCGATGTCGCCGTCGGACCAGTTGGTGCGGATGTGCTTGCCGGGGAGGTTTTTGATGGCGGCCTGGGCGAGGCAGGTGGCGAGGGCATCGGCTCTAGTGTTGCCTTTGGAGGTGTAGACGCTCCAGCCGGTGGCATTGTGCCATTTTCCGTCCGATTTGGCGGCATTGACGTGGATGCTGACCAGAATTACGTTTTGTCGGCCGTGGAGCAGGCAGGAGGCGTTTACGCGCCTTGTGCGTTCTTTGAGGTGGATGTCGTCGTCTTCGGGGACGAGGAGCTGGGCGTCGAGGCTTCTATCCTGCAGGTCTAATACGACTCGTCTGGCAATTTCGCGATTGTAGAAGGCTTCCCTGAGGGAATCGTCCGGGCTGCGTTTCCCGGGAGTGAATTGGCCGTGGCCGTTGTCGATGTAGATTTTCATTGTGCTGTGGTTTTACCCGCAGCTGACAGATTCCGTTTGCAAAGATATTTGGTTTCTTGGATAGGCAGCCCGCGAGGGTGACGGAAAGTGTCGGTTTCCGAGCCCTCCAAAGCTCGGAAGCCGGGTACGCTTTCCGACATTCCGGCTGACGGATGTCAGACGGAACTGCCGGTATGGGGATTGAGGGAAAATGAGTATATTTGCACTCGGAACAGGTGGTTAGCCACTTTATGTTTCAAATACCAATGGACCTGGGGACTGCGACAGTTCGTGGGTCCTCTTTTTATTTCATAGTAAGGTTATAGTAATGTTTTGAAACTGAAAATGCCCCTCAGATGTCTGAGAGGCATTTATGAGCGGTGCGGAAGGGACTCGAACCCTCGACCTCCGGCGTGACAGGCCGGCATTCTAACCAGCTGAACTACCGCACCAGACTGGTTGCTTCTTCCTGAAAGCGGATGCAAAGATAGGGACAATTTTTGAATCTGCAAGCGTTGCGGTGAAAAATCGAAAAAAAAGTTCATTTGCCGGGCAAATCTTGTTCAAGAAGCATAAAAGACTTATCTTTGCGTGATTTAGAAGCTGGAATGTAATGCAATTTTATACGGTTCAATGAAAAGACTTTTACTTTTGGCAACCGCGCTGCTCTGTCTTGCGGTTCAGGGGCTCGATGCCCAGATGACGGACAGTCAGGTGGTTGATTACGTCAAAAAAGGCGTTGCCGCCGGCAAAAGCGAATCTCAACTGGGGAAGGAGCTGCTTGCAAGGGGCGTCACCAGAGATCAGGCCGAACGCATCAAGGCCAAGTATGAATCCGGCGATGAAGGGCCTTCCGTCACGGCACAGGCTTTGGAAGGGGGCGCAATCGGACGCAGTGGCCGCAGCGACTCTATGGACGGTTCCGACTCGGAGCCGGAAAATGTCCTCGACGCCGCCACGGGCAGCAAGGAGGAGACGGTCAGGATTTTCGGTCACGACATCTTCACTTCCCGCATGCTCACGTTCGAACCGAATGAAAACGCGGCGACTCCGGAAAACTACAAGCTCGGCCCCGGCGACCAGCTTGCGATAGAGATATGGGGGGACAGCGAAGATTCCATCTCCAAGACGATTTCCCCGGAGGGTCGCATATATATCAGCCAGATAGGACCCGTGTATCTCAACGGCCTGACCATCAAGGAGGCCGGAGATAAGATCCGCAAGATGCTCGCGTCGAAATATGGCGGTGTGGACGGAGACAGGGCCAACTATTCCGTCAGCGTGACTCTCGCGCAGATAAGGACCATCAAGGTCAACGTGATGGGCGATGTCAGCGTTCCGGGCACTTACCGGCTTTCATCGTTCTCAAGCGTGTTCACCGCTCTCCACCGTGCGGGCGGCATCACTCAGACGGGTTCTCTTCGCGACGTGAGGGTCGTGCGCGCCGGCAGGCAGGTCGCTTCGGTCGACGTCTATGGCTATCTTCTTGAAGGCAAGTCGGATTCCGACATCAGGCTTGAAGACGAGGATATCGTGATCGTGCCTCCTTACGTGGGGCTCGTGGATATCGAGGGAGACGTGAAGCGTCCTATGCGATATGAGATGCGGGACGGCGAGACTCTTGAGACGCTTATCGGATATGCCGGAGGCTTCTCGGGAAGCGCCTACAAGGAGGATGTCCGCGTGGTCAGGGTGACCGGAGGCGAGAAGGAGCTCTATACCGTCACCGCCGATGCCTTCAAGGACTACAAGATGGCGGACGGAGACGTCGTGACCGTCAGTTCAAGTCTTGAGCGCTTCGCCAACAGGGTGGAGGTCCGCGGCTACGTCTTCAGGCCGGGCGCATACCAGCTCGGCGGTGAAATCGCCACGGTGCGGCAGCTTGTCGAGAGGGCGGGCGGTCCCATGGAGGACGCGTTCCTCTCAAGGGCGGTTCTCCTGCGCGAGAAGGACGACCTCAATCTTGAGACCGTCTCCATTGACCTGCGCTCCGTGCTTTCCGGACAAGGGGACGTTCTTCTCAAGAAAAACGACATCCTCATAGTTTCGAGCGTCAACGAGCTGGAAGACCGGGGGTCGCTCACTATCAACGGGATGGTGGCCCGTCCGGGAGTGTTCCCGTTCTCCGACAACACTACGGTCGAGGATCTCATCCTGAGGGCCGGAGGCCTGGTCGAAGGTGCGTCCCTTGTCAGGGTCGATGTCGTCAGGCGCAGCTTTGACCCGTACGCTACGGAGGTGTCGGACACTCTGTCCCGGACTTTCACTTTCTCCATGGTGGACGGTCTCGCCGTTGACGGAGGGGAAAAGTTCCTGCTTGAGCCTTATGATATCGTATCAGTGCGCAGGAGTCCCGGATATGCCACGAGGCAGCTTGTCTCGCTGGCGGGAGAGGTGGTTTTCCCGGGAGACTATGTGCTTGTCAACCGTGGCGAACGCCTCTCCGACGTCATCTCCCGTGCCGGAGGCCTCACTTCCGCAGCCTATCTCAAGGGGGCTATGCTCGTGCGCCGCGACAATGGGCTCTCTGTCTCACAAAGGCAGAGCGCGCTCAACTCTCTGGCCGAGAAGAGCTCCGTCGGGAGGGATTCCCTCAACACCGAGGCTCTCAATCTCAACAGCGAGTATGTGGTGGCAATCAATCTTGAGAAGGCGATGAAGAATCCGGGGTCCGCGTTCGATGTCGATCTGAGGAACGGCGACCGCATCATCATCCCTGAATTCGACAATACGGTGCGCATCGTGGGAGAGGTGATGAATCCGAACGCCGTCAGCTATGTGAGGGGCAAGAGCCTGAGCTACTATATCAATGCCGCCGGAGGCTTCAGCGCCAAGGCCAAGAAGTCCAAGACATATGTGGTGTATATGAACGGGGAGGCGGCACAGTCCAGATTCAACCGTCTCAAGCTTGAACCGGGCTGCACCATCATCGTCCCTGCCAAGGAGGAGAGAAAGAGCACTACCTCGGCCGACGTCATAGCGATGAGCAGCGCCGCGACTTCTCTCGCTTCTCTCGTTTCAATTTTGATCAGAATCCTATAGATTCACTTATACAATGGAAGAACAAAGATATCAGACCGAGGAGCAGTACGATGAGATTGACATAATGGAGCTGCTTCGCAAGCTTCTCAAGGAGTGGAAGTTCATTTTGAAGTGGTGCTCAGTCGCAGCGGTCGTCGGCCTTGTGATAGGCTTCAGCATACCGAAGGAGTACACGGTGACCGCCAAGCTCGCCCCCGAGATTATCAACAGCAGGAGCAGCAGCAGTCTTTCCTCGCTTGCCGGCATGGTCGGCATCAATCTTGGCGGGGTTTCCACGTCCGACGCCGTCTCGCCCGACCTCTATCCGGAGATTGTCTCCTCGATTCCGTTCGTCATAGACCTTTTCTCCGTTCCGGTCGAAATCAAGCGCGACAATGATACGATTCGTACGGATGTCTATGGCTACTATAAGGAATATACACGGGCTCCGTGGTGGAGATATGTGACCGCCGCTCCGAGGAAGGCGATAGGCTGGGGCCTGAGCCTTTTCCGCAGCAAGGGCGGCGAGAAGGTTGAGGGATATGCGTCCGTCAACCCCGAGGCTCTCACGCCGGAGCAGGCCGGCATAGTAGGGGCGATAAGGTCGAATCTGTCCGTGGTCGTGGACAAGAAGACCCTGGTCGTGACCATAACGGAGACGGCGCAGGATCCGCGCGTGGCGCTCAATATTTCCGAGGTCGTGATCAAGAAGCTCCAGGAATACATCACCGAGTACCGCACGGGCAAGTCGCGCAAGGACGTGAAGTACTACGAGAAAATCTACGCTGAGGCCAAGACGGGCTATTACGATGCCCAGCAGCGATATGCCAACTATGTGGACGCCAACCAGATGCTTGCCCGTCAGAGTGTCAGGACCGAGCAGGAGCGTCTCCGGAACGAGATGGAGCTCTCCTATCAGATCTATACCTCCGCCGCGCAGCAGCTTCAGGTGGCCAGGGCCAAGGTCCAGCTGGAGACTCCGGTCTTCACCGTCCTTAATCCTCCTACTCTTCCGCTCGCGGCCAGCAAGCCGTCCAAGATGATGACGCTCGTGGCGTGCATCTTCCTTGGAGGCGCCTGCGCCGCAGTGTGGGTGCTCTGGGGCCGGGACTGGCTGTCCCTTTTCAGGAAGGAAGAAGAGGCGGAAGAGAACGAGCGCGCGTCAAGTGGAAAATGACATCATCATCAAGGGGGCCAGGGTCAACAACCTGAAGAACCTGTCCCTTGAGATCCCGAGGGGAAGACTTGTGGTGGTTACCGGGGTTTCCGGTTCCGGCAAGTCTTCCCTTGTCTTTGATACGCTCTACGCCGAAGGGCGGCGGCGTTTCTCCGAGAGCCTGTCCTCCTATGCGAGGCAGTTTCTGGGCAGGATGAGCAAGCCTGACGTGGACCGGATAGACGGCCTTCCTCCCGCAATCTGCATAGAGCAGAAGGTGGCCACACGCAATCCGCGCTCGACAGTTGCCACCGTCACGGAAATCTATGACTACCTGCGTCTGGTCTTCGCACGGGCGGGTCATACCTTCTCTCCCGTATCCGGGCGGGAGGTTCGCAGGGATTCGGTCTCGGACGTGCTTTCGTACATCCTCTCGCAGGAGGGCCGGACTTGTTACGTGCTCTCCGACATAGGCTGGAGGGAGCGTGAAGACAAGGTGGAACTTATGCTCGGCCTCAAGGAAGACGGCTACAGCAGGCTCCTCTCGGAGGGGAAAGCCTTGAAGATAGACGACGTGCTGAAGTCCGACGGGGCTTATCCGGAGGATGCCCGCCTGCTTGTGGACAGGGTGGGTGTCGTGTCGGATGCCGACGCTGAGCAGCGCACCAGGCTCCTTTCCTCCATCTCCGATGCGTTCTCCATCGGCTCCGGCCGGATGAGTGTCGCCGTCCCCGGCGTTGAGCTCAGGGAATTCTGCAGCAGGCTCGAACTGGACGGAATGGTGTTCCGTGAGCCGGACGAGTACCTGTTCAGCTTCAATTCCCCCTTAGGCGCCTGTCCGGTGTGCGGAGGGCTCGGAAAGGTGATAGGGGTAAGCGAGGATCTCGTCGTGCCGGACAAGTCCCTGAGCATCTACGACGGGGCCATAGCGTGCTGGCGCGGGGAGAAGATGGGCTGGTTCAAGGACCATCTGATAAAGCTCGCCGAGCGTTACGGGATACCTGTTTTCGAGCCGTACTGCAACCTTTCCAAAAAGGTCAGGGACACGATCTGGAACGCCCGTTCCGTCCCCGGGGATGATGATTCGCTGGTCGGGATAAACGAGTTCTTCGAGTGGGTGGAGACCCAGAAATACAAGATACAGTACAAATATATGTTGAGCCGCTTCAGCGGCAGGGCCACCTGCCATGCCTGCGGAGGCAGCCGTCTGCGCAAGGAGGCCCTGTGGGTGAAGGTCGGAGGGAAGACAATCGCGGAGGTGCTCTCGCTCAATATCGGCGAGGCCCTGGATTTCTTCGCCTCTCTCGACTTGAGTGAAACCGAGCGGGCGGTGGTGTCCGAGCCTCTGTCTGAAATCACCTCGCGGCTCGGGTGCATAAGGGATGTCGGGCTTTCGTACCTGACGCTTGACCGCGCCTGCAACACCCTCTCCGGCGGCGAGAGCCAGAGGGTCAATCTCGTGACCGCGCTCGGCTCGAGTCTCGTGGGTTCGATGTATATTCTCGACGAACCGAGCATCGGACTGCATCCGAGGGATACGGACATGCTCATCAACGTCCTCAAGAGGCTCCGGGACATAGGCAACACGGTCATCGTGGTGGAGCACGACGAGGAGATAATGAAGCAGGCCGACCTTCTTGTGGATATGGGCCCTATGGCCGGAAGCGCCGGAGGCGAGGTGATGTTCATGGGGGATCCGGCGAAAAAGCCGTCCGCCGCGCAGATGGACGCGTCTCTCACCCTGCAGTATCTCTACGGCCTCCGGGGCCGCTACAGGCGAGAGAAGCGCAGCTGGCAATATTATGTCAGCGTCAACGGGGCTATGGAGCACAATCTCAAGGACATCAGCGTGCGCTTCCCGCTCGGAGCCCTCACCGTCGTCACCGGCGTGTCCGGTTCCGGGAAGTCCTCCCTCGTGGGAGACATCCTGTACCCGGCCCTCCGCCGGCATTTCGACAATGGCGGGGAGCAGCCCGGGGCTTTCCGCAGCCTCGGGGGCAACCTGGACAGGATCAGCCGGGTCGAGTATGTGGACCAGAATCCCATCGGACGCAGTTCCCGTTCCAACGCGGTGACGTATCTCAAGGCTTATGACGATATCCGCAAGCTGCTCTCCGCGCAGCAGTATGCCCGGATCAACGGATTCGGGCCCAACTGCTTCTCTTTCAACGCCGACGGCGGACGTTGTCCGGAATGTCAGGGCGAGGGGGTCGTCAGAATCGAGATGCAGTTCATGGCGGACGTGGAGATGGTGTGCGAATCCTGCGGAGGCAAACGCTTCAAGCCGGAGATTCTGGAAGTCCGCTACCGGGGGAAGAACATCGATGACATCCTCAATATGAGCGTGGACGAGGCGGTGGAGTTCTTCTCCGCAGGGAGCGAAGACGCGGCCCTTTCGGCGGCGGACGCTCTCAGGCCCCTCCAGGATGTGGGACTCGGCTACCTCAAGCTTGGCCAGAGCAGCTCCACCCTCTCCGGAGGCGAGAGCCAGCGCATCAAGCTGGCCTATTTTCTGTCCATCGGCAAGTCGGGGCCGAAGAAGGACAGGATAATGTTCATATTCGACGAGCCGACCACCGGACTGCATTTCTACGATGTTGAGAAGCTCCTCAAGGCGTTCGACGCCCTGCTGAAAGAGGGCCATTCGCTTGTCGTGGTGGAACATAATCCGGACGTGATACGTTCGGCGGACTGGGTGATTGACCTCGGGCCGGATGCCGGAGACAGGGGTGGGGAAGTGGTGTTCGAGGGCACGCCGGAGGATTTGAAGAAAGCGGACACTTTTACGGCCAGATATATATGAAAAAGATTGCGGCGCTGACCATGGTCAGAAACGATGAGTTCTTCCTGCGCAAATGGGTGGAGTATTACGGCTCGCAGCTCGGGAAGGACAATCTCTATGTCTTTTTTGACGGGCTCGACCAGAGCGTCCCGTCCTTTTGTGACGGGGTCAACGTTCAGCTTACATCTCATATCGAGGGCAATGTCCGCAGCGCCGACAGGGGCAGGATAGATTTCCTCTCCGTGCGGGCGGCCGAGCTCTTCGCGCGTTATGACATGGTCATCGGCACGGATGTAGATGAATTCCTGCTGCCGGATCCGCGTCTGGGGCTCTCTCTGCCGGAATTTCTCTCCTCCCTTGAGCCGCACTGCGCCTGCCCTTCGATTTCCGGACTCGGAGTGGATGTCGGGCAGAAATTGGGTGAGGAAGGCGAGATAGACCCGTCCCGCCCTTTCCTGGAGCAGAGGCGTTATGCCAGACTCTCGACCAGATACAGCAAGTCGAGCGTGCTTCTGCGGCCCGTCAGCTGGGGGTCCGGCTTCCACCGCACGCGAAACGGCAACTTCCATATCCGCAAGGGACTCTATCTCTTTCATTTCGGCTGCGTCGATCTGCACCGCATCGAGGAGAAGATGCGCGACAAGGCCCTGTCGGATGCCGGTTGGGGGAGGCATCTGCGCAAGCGCGCCCGAACGATATATCAGGTCAGCGGCCGTCCCGCCCGCGACTGGGACAGCTGTGTGAGCGTCGCCCGCAGGGTGCAGAACATCTTCCGGCCTCCTTTTGCATGGAACAAGCCATCGATGTTCGAGGCCGTCGTGATAGTCAGAATCCCGGAATATTTCAGTCATGTCGTATAATTTTGAACATCTGGCCATGCAGGCCGAAATCATCCTGCGGGGTCATATCCTTAACTGGATGTGGCGTCCGAGAATGCGCCGCAGGAGAGTGAGAGGCGCTGTCACCGCAGAGGTGGTGGGCCGTTACGTCGACCGCTATGTGCCTCAGTCTGCGTCTTTTCCGGAAGATGCCGCGGCGCTTTCTTCTACGGTTCCTTCTGCGGCTTCCCTGCCGGATGACGAGAAGATCTACAGCGTCTGGCTTCAGGGGGAGGACAAGGCTCCCTCGATTGTCCGCGCCTGCTGGAGAAGCGTCAGGGCCAATTGCTCTCTGCCGCTGGTCATTCTGGATGAGCAGCAGCTGCTTTCCGGCCTTGGTCTGCCGGAATATGTCATCGCCAAATACAGGGCGGGGAAGATGACGAGGGCGCATTTTTCCGACATCTGCCGGGTGGAGCTGCTGTACCGCTACGGAGGTATCTGGCTTGATGCCACGGACTTCGTGACGGAGGACTTCCCGCAGTGGCTTATGGATGAGGATTTCTTCATCTACCGGAGCGGAGACAGTGTCAGCGGAGCTTATGCTTTCGTGCAGAACTGTTTTTTCCGTTCGCGCCGGGGGAATTATATACTCGGAGCCTGGCGGGATGCCATCCTTGCATATTGGAAGGCGGAGAGTGGGGCCGTGGATTATTTCGTGCACCAGCTGCTCTTCTGGAGAGTGGTCTGCCGCAACGAAAGGGCCGCAGAACTGTTCGCCGCGATGCCGGAAATCTCCCAGGATGCCACGCATATGCTCTGGTTTGGCTATCGGGACAAGCCTTTCGACCGGAAGGTCTTCGACGATTTGACCTCCCGGGCCCTCTTCCAGAAGACGGAGTATAAGTCTTCTTCCGCAAAGAACCCTCTGAGAGGGAGTTTCGCGGAGCAAATGATGAACATGTATTTGTGACCATGGTGCGCAGGCTGTTTCTTTTTGCCGCATACGACCGGCAGAAGCTTGTCGGGGAGGCTCTTCTGTGGCATGTCCGCAGACTTTCCGAATGCGGGGATGTCGTGCTCTTTATGGATACCGACTGCCCGGAGGGGGAGTTGTCCCGGCTTTCCCCCTATGTGCTCCACAGCGGGGCGGAGCGGCATCTGGAGTATGACTTCGGCTCGTACAAGCGCTGTTACGAATGGGCTGCGGCCAATCTGGATCTCGGCTCTTATGATTTCCTGTACATGGTCAACGATTCCGTGTACGGCCCTCTCGGGGATATCCTCCCCGTGCTGGAGGCGATGGAGTCCCTCTCCGTGCCGGCGTTCTCCCTTGTCCTGCACCCGGATGCGCGGCTCCCTCACCTGCAATCCTGGTTCGTGGGGCTGTCCGGAGAGGTATTCCGCTCGGGCTGGTTCGGGGATTTCCTGCTCTCCGTAAGGAGGCAGCCGCGCAAGGAGGATGTCTGCCTGCTCTATGAGAACGGATTCTGCGAACTTCTGCGTTCGCGTGGCATTCCCTACAGGGGCCTGTACAGCGTCAGCGGGAAAGGAATCTACGACAGGGTTCTCTCCGTATTCAGAAGGGGGGTCCCCTTCGTCAAGAAATCCGCTTTCCTCAGGCACAACGGTTCCGCCGGCTGGCAGCTCCGCCGCATCCTTGATTCCGTCAGTCCGGAGATCCGGAGTCTCGTCCTTTCGGATGCGGAGCGTCTCTATGGGGCGGAATATGTGGAGAGTCTCTTGTCCTGCACTCCTTTCCGCTCGCTTCTGAGACTGATTTCATATTCTCTTGAGAAGAGCCGGAAGAAGACTCGCCGAAGCTGTAGCTGAAACTTCCCGGGCCGTCCACGGTGAGCTCGACTTCCGTCCTCGAAGCCCGTCCGAACGGAGGGATGTCCACCGTGAAGCTGCATTTCTTCCCCATGATGGTGCATTCCAGCTCCAGATATGTCCGGTCCAGGCCCAGGCTGCTTTCCGGTGTCTCGTTGGGGTAGCAGTCAAGTTCGATCCCCGGTTCCTGCGGATAGTAGCCTATGTCGTAGGGGAGGGATGACCATTCTCCTTTGTCGACCGTTTCGGCCGGCAGATACTCCTCTTCAGTGAAGAACGAGGCCTTGGCGTTGATGCCCCTCAGCCTTACTCTCGGAGACTCCAGGAGTTCATAGTCGTCCATCGTGTTGCTGATGGATTTGAGTACGACCGTGCAGAGCATGGGTTCCAAACGGATTTCGGCCTCTTCTCCGGAGGCCCTCGCGCTTCCGCTCATTATCGGGCAGTCCCTGCTGTCATCCTTGAATTCATAGACTACCTGCTGGAGGACTGATTGCCTGGACATCGATGATGTCTTGAATTTCTTCGGGCTGTTGGCGACGGCCGCAATCATCTTCCTGCCCTTGGCGAGCTTGACTTCGAGCGAAGACGGCATGTCCGTCCTGCTTATGTGCTTTTCGAGGGCTCCGAGGCCTTCATCGTCATATATGAATATGTCCAGAGCCTTTATCGTACTCGCCGCAGCGGAGAAGCGGAGGACGAATACTGCTGAGTCCTTCTGCTCGGTGATGTCTTCTTCGGCGGAGGATGCATGCGGGTCGTCTTTTCTGCAAGAGAGTACCAAAAAAGCCGGCAGGAATACAAGCAAGCTATAAACGATGATGATGATTGACCGGCGGTCCGGCAGACTGCCTTGTCTCTTAAACCGGTCCGGAAAGGGCTGCCGGCTTTTCTGGCACGTGAAGTTTTTCATAACGCTGCAAATCTATCGGCCCTTTTCCGGATTTCAAGCGATTGATAAAAAACAAAATGCAGATTTTTATCTTTCTTTGCAAAGAAAAAATCTTATCAGTCTCTCAGACAGCCTATGGGGATCTGCAAATTCAGTGAATTGTGGGCATTTTGTTCAGTGATTTGTGGATTCTGTCCGACAAAAAATCCGCCCCGGAGCGGTCCGGAGCGGATTTTAAGGAAATGCGGCAATTTTCACACGCCGCTCATCGGCTCTATGCGCCGAAGTTGTCGTAGAGGATGTTCTCCACAGGAACTCCGAGAGAGTCGAGCAGCTTGTTGACCGAAGCGACCATCATAGGAGGACCGCACATGAAGTACTTGATGTCCTCCGGAGTCTCGTGAGCCTTGAGGTAGGTCTCGTACATCACGTTGTGTACGAAGCCTGCGGTGTAGGCTACGCCTGCGGCATCGGCTGCAGGATCCGGACGGTCGAGCGCCAGGTAGAACTTGAAGTTAGGGAACTCCTTCTCAAGCTCCGCGAAGTCTTCAAGATAGAAAGCCTCGACGAGGGCCCTCGCTCCGTAGAAGAAGCTGACCTTGCGACCGGTCTTGAGCGTCTTGAAGAGCTGCATGATGTGGCTGCGAAGAGGGGCCATGCCCGCGCCGCCGCCGACAAAGATGTACTCGATGTTGTCCGGGTCGTTCTCCGGGAGGAGGAACTCTCCGTAAGGGCCGCTGATCATCACCTTGTCGCCCGGCTTGCGGGTGAATACATAGGATGAAGCGATACCCGGGTTCACAGGCAGAAGCTTAGGCCCCTGCTCCTTCGGAACGCTGCGGTCAAAAGGAGGTGTGGCGATGCGGACGTTGAGCTTGATGATGCCCTTCTCGCCCGGATAAGAGGCCATTGAATAGGCCCTGACGGTAGGCTCAGGATTGACGGATTCGAGATTGAAGAAGCCGTACTTCTCCCAATCCTTCCTGTACTCGGGCTCGACCTCGATGTCCTTGAACTGGACGTGGTAGGCCGGGATGTCAATCTGGATGTACTCGCCGCTCTTGAAGTCGAGGTGCTCGCCCTCCGGCAGCTTGACCGTGAACTCCTTGATGAAGGTGGCCACGTTGTGGTTGGAGATGACCTCGCACTCGAGCTTCTTGACGGAGAGGGCGGATTCGGAAACCTGAATCTTCATGTCCTCCTTGACCTTGACCTGACAGCCGAGTCTCCAGCCGTCCTTGATCTGCTTGCGGTTGAAGAATCCCACCTCGGTAGGGAGAATCTCTCCGCCGCCCTCATACACCTGCACCTTGCACTGGCCGCAGTTGGCCTTGCCGCCGCAGGCTGACGGGAGGAGAATCTTCTCTCCGGCGAGGGTGCTCATCAGAGAGTTGCCGGGGGTGACGTTCAGCTCCTTCTTGCCGTTGTTGATGTCAATCTTGACGGTGCCCTTCGGGGTGATCTTCTCCTTGACGACAAGCAGGATGACCACCATAAGCACGGTTATTATCGTGATGATTGCAACAGCTGAAATAATCGTTATACTCATTTTTCTGTCCTCCTGCCGCTAAAGATCAAAACCCATGAAAATCATAAACGCAATGCCCATCATGCCCACCGTGATGAAGGTGATTCCTATGCCCTTGAGAGGCTTCGGAACGTTGCAGTAGGACATCTTCTCGCGTATGGCGGCGAGGCAGACGATGGCGAGATACCAGCCGATGCCGGAACCGAGCGCATACACCGCAGACTCTCCCACGTTGGCGAAGTCCTTCTGCTCCATGAAGAGCGAAGCTCCGAGGATGGCGCAGTTCACCGCAATCAGCGGAAGGTAGATTCCCAGCGATGAGTAGAGTGACGGGAGATATTTCTCGACAACCATCTCGACGAGCTGCGTGAACGCCGCGATCACCGCGATGAAGATGATGAAGCTCAAAAAGCTCAGATCCACGTCCGCAAACTGCGGCCCCAGCCACTTCAGGGCTCCCGGGAGCAGCAGGTACTTGTCGATGAGATAGTTGAGAGGGAGCGTACACAGGAGCACGAAGACGACGGCGAGTCCCAGTCCGTGCGCGGTCTTCACGTTCTTCGATACCGCCAGATATGAACACATACCGAGGAAGTACGCGAAGATCATATTGTCAATGAATATTGACCTGACAAACAAGTTTATATATTCCATCTTGCTTCGCTGTTATTTTTCCTGAAGATCCTTGTCGCAGGCCCTCTGAATCCAGATGAGGCATCCCAGAAGGATGAGGGCGAACGGCGGGAGAATCACGAGGTTGTTTGCAATGTAACCGGCAGGGAGAACCTGCATCCCGAAGAGCGTGCCGCTTCCGAAGAGCTCGCGGAAGAAAGCCACGACGGCGAGGATCAGTGCATAACCGAATCCGTTGGCCAGACCGTCAAGCAGTGACGGAATCGGCTTGTTGCCGAGAGCGTAGGCTTCGATGCGCCCCATCACGATACAGTTCGTGATGATGAGTCCGACATAGACGGACAGCTGCTTCTCAATTGAATAGGAATATGCTTTGAGGAACTGGTCCACCACGATCACCATCAGCGATACGACCACGAGCTGCACGATGATGCGCACGCGGTTGGGGATGGTGTTTCTCATCAGTGAGACCACAAAACTTGACAGTGCGGTGACCACCATTACGGACAGTCCCATCACACAGGCTCCCTTGAGCTGCACGGTGACGGCGAGCGAGGAGCAGATACCGAGAATCAGGACGGTTACCGGATTCCCTTTGAGTATCGGGTTGAGGAGTGTTTCTTTAAGATTGCTCATGACTTATTCCTCCGTACTTTTTGAGGCTTTGCTCAGATAGTTCTTGTATGCCACGACCCAGGTGTCGATGGCCGCTCCGAGCTTCTGGCTGGTGATTGTCGCGCCGGTGATGGCGTCAACCGCGCTCTGCGCCCCTTCCGGAGCACCGCCCTTCACTACGTCGAAAGGTTTCTGTGCGCTGTCCAGATCCAGCTTCTTGCCGATGAACTGCTCCCTGAACCAAGGCTCGTCCTTGATCTTGGCGCCCAGACCCGGAGTCTCGCTCGCGTGGTCGAAGTATGCGCCGGCGATTGTCCTGAGGTCAGGCTGAAGGGCTATATAGCCCCAGATAGGTCCCCAGAGGCCTGCACCGTACACCGGAATGACGGTGAGCCCGGACTTGAATATGTAGACCGGCAGGGTCGGAGTTCCACTCTTGGTTATGGCGACGTTCTGCGGCTTGAGATTGTCAATCAGTTCGATGTTGTTCTTGGCGGTTCCGAGGTCGCTGATCTTCTCCCCCTTGAGGTCGATCGTGAAGGCCTGCGCGATTTGCTCGGAATATTTCGCGAGCACGGCGTCGTTGCCGATTGTCTTGAAATCATCCATCGTGCCGAGCTGAGCCGCCACCATCATCTGGGAGAGGGTCTCCGCCTTTATGTTGGCGGACTGCTTCGGGCCGAGCGACATCGCCGTGAAGGCAAGCGCCGCCGCAACTACTACGACAACTATTGCCGTGTAGATGACTGTATAGACATTACCGTTGGTATTCATATCTATTATGCGACTTTAAGTTTCTTTGCCTTGGCTGCGAGATGCCTGCTGATGACCACATGGTCAATCAGCGGTGCGAAGGTGTTGCAGAGCAGGATGGCGAGCATCATGCCCTCGACGTAGCCCGGGTTGAACAGTCTCACCAGTACGCAGAGAGCTCCGATGAGGATGCCGTAAATCCATTTGCCGCACTCCGTCTGGGCTGAGGTGACAGGATCCGTCGCCATGAAGATGGCTCCGAAAGCGAAGCCGCCGTAGAGCAGCTGCATGTAGCAAGGCATGCTCGTGACGCCTGCCATGTCACCGATGAATCCTATTGCAAGGGCTCCGGCGACGCAGCCGGCCATAATCTTCCAGCTGGCTACGCCGGTCCATATCAGGATGGCGGCTCCAATCAGGATGGCTATCACGGAAGTCTCTCCGACGGAACCCGGAACGGTGCCGATGAACAGATCCCAGAATCCGGTGCCGTACTGTGCGCTTGCGCCGTCAAGGGCGAGCGGGGTGGCTCCGGTGAATCCGTCCACGAGCTTATCTGCCGGCCCAAGCGAAATCCAGCAGTCTGAGCCGGACATATAATTAGGATAGGAGAAGAAGAGGAACGCACGGGTGAGAAGCGCCGGGTTCCAGATGTTCATTCCCGTGCCTCCGAAGACTTCCTTGCCGAAGATGACGGCGAACGCCACCGCGATGGCGAGCATCCAGAGAGGAATGTCCACAGGGACGATGAGCGGGATGAAGAATCCCGACACGAGATAGCCTTCGCTGACCTCCTCCCCGCGAATCTGGCAGGAGGCGAACTCGATGCCGAGACCCACGATGTAGGATACGAGGTAGAGCGGAAGCACCTTGAGGAAGCCGTACCAGAAGTTGCCGAGGATGTCGACCCCGGTCTGCCCGATGGCAAGGCTGTGCTGATAGCCGACGTTCCACATTCCGAAGAGGGCCGCCGGGGCCGCAGCTACGACCACGATGATGAGTATTCGCTTGAGATCGATGGCGTCGCGTACGTGGGAACCTTTCAGAGTGACCGTCCCCGGCACGTGAAGGAATGTCTCAAAAGCATCGACTGTGGAATGCAGCCAATGGAGTTTGCCTCCTTTTTCAAAAATCTTGTTCATACCTTTAAGCCATTTCCTTGAGCATAAGGTCTATGCCTTTTGCGATGATTTCCTGAATGCTGTTCTTGCTCGGGTCGATGAACTCGCACAGCGCGAGGTCCTCGGGCAGCACTTCGTAGATGCCGAACTGCTCCATCTTGTCGATGTCCCCGGCAAGGCAGGCCTTGGTGAGATAGACCGGATAGATGTCCATCGGAAGAACCTTGGCATAGTATCCGTCATTCATGAGGAAGGCGCGCACGCCTCCGTGCAGGTTGGTGTCCATGGCGTACTTCTTCTGCGGGGTGAGCCATGAGAAGTAGCTGTGGTCGGAGCTGTACTGCTTGCAGCGGAAAGGACGGGCCCATCCGAGAAGTTCCTTCTCCACACCCTCGCGGATGAGGGTGACCTGGCTGTCGAAGAAGCCGAGATATCCGTCCACGCCGACATTCCTGCCGCTGAGGACGTCTCCGCTGATGAAGCGCAGTCCCTGCGGAGCCCCACCGTAGAACGGGGCGAGCTCCTTTACAGGCGTGCCCGGAATCGTCTCGACATAGGACGGCTGGATGGCCGCAGGTCCGCAGACGGCGACCTTGCGGCGGACATCATAGCGTCCTGTGAGGAAGAGCCGACCGATGGCGGCGACCCCTTCCGGAGAGATTGTCCATACCGTCTCTCCCTTGAGAATGGGGGAGACGTGGCTGATCTGCACTCCGACGTTGCCGGATGGATGCTTGCCCTTGAAACCGTGCAGCTGCACGCCGCTGAGTTTGGCGAACACGGAGGAGTTCTTCTCCGCGTCGAGTCCGACGTGTACGCCTCCGTCCGTGAGCTTGCCCAGGGCGTCGACACCCGCCTGAACCGCCTTTATCTGGTCGGCGAGGCAGAATTCGGTGTCGGCCGCGAGCGGCGCCGTGTTGAATGCTGAGACGAAGATGGCCTTCGGCCGGATCTCCGGATTGGCGATGACTCCGTATGGCCTCTGGACGAGCCAAGGCCAAAGTCCGCTCTGAAGGAGCGCTTCACGCACCTTTTCGGCCGGGAGGCCGGATGCGTCTTTCGCTCCGAAATCAACGCTCTTCTGCTCCGGGGCAGCCTCGATGAGAACTGCGAGCAGTTTGCGCTTGTCGCCTCTGACAAGTTCCTTGACCGTTCCGCTTACCGGAGAGGTCAGGAGAATGTCGGGGTTCTTTTTGTCCGCAATGACGGGAGAGCCGCAGAGCACTGAATCCCCTTCCTTGACCAGAAGTCTTGGCAGGAGACCCTTGAAGTCGGTCGGGCAGACCGCCACAACGCCCGGAGCAATCGCCTTGGAGACACGAAGTTCCGCTTCCCCCTCGATAGGGATGTTCAGACCTTTTTTCAAAACGATGTTTTGTGACATTATAATGACCGTTAATATGATTTGCAATTTGCGCTGCGAATTTACTCATTTTTTTCGTAATTTCGCGGCGCTATGGGGGATAAAATGAATGCCGTTCTTCAGGGTTTGAACGAAGAGCAGAAAAAGGCGGTCGAATGTATAGAGGGGCCGGTTTTGATAGTCGCCGGGGCAGGTTCCGGCAAGACCAGAGTGCTTACGAGCCGTATTGCCTATCTGCTTGACGGAGGGGTGGATGCGTCGAGGATACTCGCTCTGACCTTCACCAAGAAAGCCGCCGGGGAGATGAAGACGAGAATCGCCGACATGGTGGGGGAGAGGGCGGCCCGCCGGCTGGTGATGGGGACTTTCCATTCCGTGTTCGTACGCTTTCTGCGGGAGTACGCCGCTTCGCTCGGCTATCCGGAACGCTTCACCATCTACGACACTTCGGATTCCGTGAGCGCCATAAAGGCCTGCATCAAGGAGCTCGGCCTAGATGACAAGATCTACAAGCCCAAGGATGTCCTTTCCAGGATTTCGATGGCCAAGAACAGTCTCGTGACCGTGCAGGGCTACCGCAACAACCCCGAGCTGATGGTCTCCGATTCCCACAGCCGCCGCCCGAGGACGTGTGACCTCTACGAGCTCTATCAGAAGAAGCTCAAGACGGCCGGGGTGATGGATTTCGATGACATCCTGCTGAACATGAACTATCTGCTTCGCGACAACGAGGAGGCCCTCTCCTCCATCTGCGACCGTTTCTCGTACATGATGGTGGACGAGTATCAGGATACGAACTACGCCCAGTATCTGATATTGAAGAAGCTCGCCCGTTTCCACCACAACATCTGCGTGGTCGGGGACGACAGCCAGTCCATATACGCGTTCCGCGGAGCCAAGATAGAGAACATCCTCAATTTCAAGAAGGACTATCCGGAGTGCCGGGTTTATCGGCTGGAGTGCAACTACCGCTCCACCTCCACCATAGTGGACGCCGCCAACTCCCTTATCGAGCACAATGACGGGCGCATCCCCAAAAAATGCTACTCCGTGGGAGGAGCCGGGGAGAAAATCAAGCTGCTCAAGACGTACACGGAGCAGGACGAGGCGGTGTCGATAGTTTCCGAGATCTGCTCCAGAATGCGCGAGGAGCACTGCCTCTACAGGGATTTCGCCATACTTTACAGGACAAATGCCCAGTCGCGCTCCCTTGAAGAGCAGCTGCGGCGGCGAAATGTGCCGTACATGATTTATTCCGGCAACTCGTTTTTCGACAGGGCCGAGGTCAAGGATATGATGGCATACTTCAAGCTGGTGGTGAACCCCTCCGACGACGAGTCTTTCAGGAGGGTCGTAAACAAGCCGTCCAGAGGCATAGGGGATACGACCTTCCGTCTCGTGGAGGCGGCGGCTTCATCCGGGGGGACGCCTCTTTTCGAAGCGGCGCTAAAAGTGGCCAAGGTACAGCCTTTCTGCGCGATGATAAAGGAGCTTTCGGGGCTTGTCTCCACGATGGACGCACACGCTCTCGCCGTGACGATAGCCGACAGGAGCGGGCTGTACGCGGCGTATAAGGCCGACACGAGCATCGAAGGGCTTTCCAGGGTCGCGAATCTGGATGAACTGCTCAACTCCGTGTCTTCTTTTATCGAAGAGAGGGAGATGGAGGCGGAAGACTCGTCTGAGCCTCTCGGAGTCGTGACTCTTGACGATTTCCTTGAGAACGTGTCGCTTCTGAGCAACGTGGACGTCTCCGCCGGGGACGAGGACAACAAGGTGGCCCTGATGACCGTCCATTCCGCCAAGGGGCTGGAGTTCCCCTACGTGTTCGTGGCCGGTATGGAGGAGAATCTCTTTCCGAGCGCGTCCATGCTCGCGACAAAGCAGAGCATAGAGGAGGAGAGAAGGCTTTTCTATGTGGCCATCACCCGCGCCGGCAAGGCTCTCTCCCTGTCATTTGCCGGGACGAGGATGCGCAACGGCAAGCACGAGTCCAACTCCCCGTCCCGTTTCATAAAGGAGATAGACCCGTGCTATATAGAGAATCCTCTTCAGGAGGAGGACTTCGGAAATTCCGGCGTCGTCCACGAGTGGGGAGGCTTCGGCTCCCGTTTCACGGGGGGCAGGCTGGACCGGATAGGACAGCGCTCCCCGGGCTCTTATGGTCAGTCGTCCCGCGTCACATACGAGCGCAGGGAGCGTTCCCCGGAGCGCAAATCTCAGACTTCGCAGCCTTTCGGGCCGGCGGCGCCGAGGCCATATTCCTCCCGCCGCATCCCGCTTCCGGAAATTGACCCGGGTTTCGAGGCCGTGGACATGACAAGGCTGCATGTGGGCGAGCGCATAGAGCACAACCGCTTCGGAGCCGGAACGATACTGAGACTCTCCGGAACGGCTCCGGACATGAAGGCCCATATCCGCTTCGACGCCTACGGGGAGAAGCTCCTGCTGCTCAAATATGCCAAGCTCCGTCCGTTGAGTGAGAGGTAAAAAAGCCTCTAATCTTCGAAAATGAGCTTTTCGATAAACACCTGATGGTCTCCGCTGCGGCCCTCCACGATGTGGATGCCGTCACTTTCGGCGTGGTACAGCGTTACGGTCTCGCCCATTCTGGCTTCCTTGTTGAAATTGATGGACACCTCTTTGAGGAAATGTCCGAAAACGAGATCCTGCGGCAGGTTGTCCAGGGCCCACACCGTATATTTGACATTGTTGGCGTGGCCGTTGTAGTCCACGTCGGACCAGTTCACCCTGTGTGTGCCGATTTCCCTGAGCTCCGCCCCCTTGGGGAAAGTAATCTTGGGGCAGGGTTCCTCGATGGCCCTGTCTTCGCACTGGGGGTCCGGCGGCAGAAGGCACATGACATCGTCTCCACGGTAGATTCTGCGGCTCTCCAAGTTCATGATTATCCATGAACTTGTGGAGTTGACGGCCACCTGACCTTCCGAATCCGTGAGCTGGTAGTCGCGGATGAAGTACAGCCCGTCCAGCCCCCGGTGCCAGCTGTCGAGGCGGATTTTCTCATCGAAACGGACTTTCTTTTCAAAGCGGGTCCGCATCCTCGCCAGAATCCAGACGCAGCCGTGCTCTTTCAGCCTTGCGTCGCCGAAATTCTCAAGCTGCGCCGCCTTGACGGCCAGCTGCTGGGCGAGGTCAAGGAACGATTCCGGCCGCAGTATATGGTGGCAGTCGGACATGTAGCAGCTTACGATCGAGTTTTCAGAATATTTTGATTGCATTTTACTTGTACCTTATAGGGTTGGTTTCAATCCCCGTCGCTGATATTCTCAGCTGCGGAAATGTCCCGCGGAGAATGTCACGCAGCAGGTCAATTGTGAATTTTTCGCTCTGATAATGACCGAGTTCGGCCAGAAGCACGCCCGAATTCTCAAAATAGTCGTGGTAGTGGAACTCTCCGCAGACGAAGCAGTCCGCACCCTCGCGTATCGCGTCCGGGAGCAGAAACGCTCCGGCTCCGCCGCATACGGCCACCCGGCGTATCGTCCTTCCGTCCGTCGCGGAGTGTCTGAGGCAGGCCACGCCGAACTTCTCCTTGAGAGAGGAGAGGAAGTCCTCGTCGGAGGCTGGCTTTAGCAGCGTCCCGACCATCCCGGAACCGCTGTCGGAGCCGTCCTTGGGTGAAAGAAAGCGCAGGTCTTCCATCCCGATGATGTCGGCGATTCTATGGTTGACTCCTCCCGGCGCATTGTCCAGGCTGGTGTGCGCGGAATAGATGGCGATTCCTTCCCTTATGGCCTTGACCGTGCAGCGCTGCTGGTATGTGGCGTCGCCCACGGTTTTGAGCGGGTGAAACAGCAGAGGATGATGGGAGAGAACGAGCTGGCAGCCACGTTTTATGGCCTCGTCAATCACCTCTTCAGTCACGTCAAGACAAAGCAGAACGGAACCGATCTCCTGCTCCGCTCTGCCGACCTGAAGGCCGGAATTGTCGAATCCGTCCTGTATCGAGAGCGGTGCCAGCTTTTCGATGGCGCCTATTATCTCTTTGAGTTTCATATTATTTCATCCATCTGTCAAGCCATCCGTAGAACTCTCTGTGCCAATAGAGGGAGTTCTGCGGCTGGAGAATCCAGTGATTTTCTTCAGGGAACACGACGAGCTTTGACGGGACTCCCATCATCTGCGCGGCGTTGAATGCGGCCATCCCCTGGGTGTAAGGGATGCGGAAATCCATCATGCCGTGTATGCAGAGAATCGGGGTGTGCCACTTCGTGACCATCGACGACGGGTCGTTGGCGTAATGCCTGCGGGCCTTTGCGGTGATGGCGTAAGGAGCGCCGGCCTGCTGCATGCCTCCGAAGGTGACTCCGTCACCCTTAGGCCCGGTCTGGCCGGGGGTGTAGGCGTATTCGCTCAGGCCTCCGTTGTCCCAGTTGGCGAACCACATCTCTTCCGTGGTGAACCACAGGGCCTTCTCGTCGAAGATTCCGGCGTGCGCGATGAAGCAGTCGTAGAGGTCGCCGTGCATTCCTTCGAGCATGTAGGCTGAATATCCGCCGTATGAGGCTCCGACGCAGGCGAGTTTGCCGACATAAGGCTTGCTCTTGATGTAGCGCCCGGCGCTGAGGTAGTCCTGCATGTTAAGGCCCGGGTAGTCTCCGGAAATCTGCTCCTTCCATGCCTGACCGAACGCGGTGGTTCCGCGGCGGTTGGGCCTGATGACGATATAGCCCTGCTGGGCCATGAGACGGTAGCACCAGCGGTAGCTCCAGTCCTGGGAGTTGGTCCCCTGAGGGCCGCCGAGCACGATTTCGATGGCCGGATATGTCTTGTTTTCATCGAAATGCGGCGGGTAGGTGATCCAGCACTGCATCTGCTTATGGTCAGTGGTCTCCACGAGCACGCTCTCGGAGCGTATGTCGTCCAGCTGATTGATTATGTGTCCGTTCTCGTCGCTTATCTGCCTGTATGAAGTGCCCTCCGGAGTGATGTCCACGGCCACCAGCTCGGTAGGGAACCTGAGGCAGGCATAGGATGTGAGGAGCGTCACCCCTCCGGCGCTCTCAAGTACGGCGAACGGGGAGTCGAAGTCGAACCACCAGTCTTTCCCGGTCACTCTCTGCACTTCTCCGCTGAGGTCGGTGCAGAAGATTCCCTGAATGCCTTCGGATACGAGAGAGCTGAAGAAAATCTCTTCCCCGTGCCATAGCGGAGAGGCCACGTCGTGGTCGAAGTTTGAGCTGAGCTCCCTCGGGGTACCGACACCGACGGAGTCCCCAAGAGTGATATCACAAAGCATAAGTCTCTGACGGTCAGCTTCGTATCCATCGCGAGCCATTGATACCCAGGCGAGGTGTCCGCCGTCGGAGCTCCAGACAGGATCCGTGTCGTAGCCGCCGTCAGTGGTGACCGGAACGGTTTTCCCGGACTGTATGTCGGTGATATAGATGCAGCTGTTGGTGCTGAAAGCGTACTGCTTGCCGGTTTTCTTGCGGCAGGAATAGGCTATGTGCCGGCTGTCGGGAGCCCATGAAAGCTGCTCGATGCCGCCGAAAGGCTCGGTCGGAAGCTCATAAAGTTCTTCTGTCCCCAGGATGTCGAAAGAATTGTCCGGAGTGATGAGCTCTCCTCCCAGAGGGGCCACGTAGCTTCGCGGCACTTCCGTCACCCAATGGTCCCAATGGCGGTACATCAGGTCTTCCGTGGCGTAAGCCTGCGCTTTGTCAAGGGATGGGTCGCTGTCGGAAGGCTGCTGGAGGGCGGTGTTCTTGATACTGCTGACATAGAGCACGTTGGCCTCGTCAGGGGAGATGCTGAAAGCGCTGACTCCGGACGGCACTTCACTTAGCTTGACCATCTTCCCGAGGCTTTTCCCCTTGAACGGAGCCTGCCATATCTGCTTTTTGAAAATGAAATATATCTTTGAACCGTCCTTGGACCACCTTGCGTTGCTTACCGATGAAGCGTAGCGGCTGAGCTGCACTTTGCCCGTGCCGTCCGCGTTGCAGATGAAAAGATTGCGGCAGCTGCGGTTGTCAGCGACCGAGGTGTAGGACACGCCATATAGAATTTTGCTTCCGTCGGGGGAGAGCTGCGGGTCGGAAAGCCTTCCGAGCGCGAGCAATGCCTCGGGGGTCATCACCCCGTCTTCAATCTTGATGTCAGAGGGGCCGACATAGCCGCTTTCGACCGTTTTCGTGCAACTCATTGCCATAGTTAAAAAGAATAAACCGATAAGTGCTTTTCTCATGATATTTTACTGTAATCTTTGATTTCGTATCTGCCTTTTTTCAATTCCCGTACCAGCCGGGCGTTCAGCGGACTCGCGAGCGTGGGGTCCGCTTCGAGGAGCTTTTCCGCGTCATGGCGCGCCTCGGAGAGGATCGCGCCGTCCTTCGAGAGCGAAGCTATCGAAAGATTGATGGGAAGTCCGCTCTGCTGAGTGCCCTCAAGGTCTCCGGGGCCCCTCATCTTCATGTCCTGTTCGGCTATCTCGAAGCCGTCCTGCGTCGAGCACATCAGGTCGAGCCTCTGCTGCGCCTCCTTGGAGGTCTTGTTGTCCTTTACGAGTATGCAGCAGGACTTCTCCGCTCCCCGGCCGACCCTCCCGCGCAGCTGGTGGAGCTGGCTCAGGCCGAATCTCTGGGCGCTCATGATTGCCATGACCGATGCGTTGGGCACGTCCACTCCGACTTCTATCACCGTGGTGGACACCAGTATGTCGGCCCTTCCGGCGGCGAAGGCTTCCATGTTGAAATTCTTCTCTTCGGCGCTCTGCTGACCGTGGACGATCGCCACCTTGTAGTCCGGAAGGGGGAACACCCTCATGATTTCTTCGTACCCGTTCTGGAGGTTCTGAAGGTCGAGCGTCTCGCTCTCGAAGATGAGCGGATAGACGATGAACGCCTGCCGTCCCGAGGCGATCTCCTCCTTTATGAATTTGTACATAGCGCCGAGCCGGTTCTGCCCTATGCAGAGGGTCTGTACCGGTTTGCGGCCCGGAGGAAGCCCGTCGATGACCGAGACGTCCAGGTCTCCGTAGAGCGTCATGGCCAGTGTCCGGGGGATAGGGGTCGCCGTCATCACGAGAATGTGGGGCGAGGGGCTGTTCTTGGCCCATAGCCTGGCTCTCTGGTCCACCCCGAAGCGGTGCTGTTCGTCGATGACCGCAAGCCCGAGGTTCTTGAACCTGACATTGTCCTCCAACAGGGCGTGGGTGCCCACGATGATTCCGATGCTGCCGTCTTCGAGGCCGGAGTGGATTTCTCGGCGTTCCTTGGCCGTGCTGTTGCCGGTGAGCAGGGCCGATCTCACTCCGGTGGGGGACAGATACTTGGCTATGTTGGCCGCGTGCTGCTGCGCGAGCACCTCGGTCGGGGCCATCAGGCAGGCCTGATAGCCGTTGTCAATCGCCAGAAGGCAGCTGAACACGGCCACGAGGGTCTTTCCCGAGCCCACGTCGCCCTGCAGCAGACGGTTCATCTGATGTCCCCCGACGAGGTCGGCCCGGATTTCCCGGATGACTTTCTGCTGCGCCCCGGTAAGACTGTAGGGGAGGGCCCTGTAGCAGGAGTTGAACGCTTCCCCAACTTTGGGCATCAACAGGCCGGCGGCCCCCCTGGAGCGGACATATTTCTGCTTGAGCAGCGAGAGCTGCAGCAGGAAAAGCTCCTCATACTTGAGCCGTCGCGTCGCGTCCTGCAGCGCCTGGCTGTCTTTGGGGAAATGAATGTTGTACAGGGCGCTCTTCAGCGGGACAAGTCCCTTGCCGTCAAGGATATAGTCGGGCAGGGTCTCCTCAATCTCGGGCAGGCACAGCGCGAGTGCCGAAGCCTGGAGGCGGCACATCACCTTACCGGTGACCCCTCCGGTCCTGAGCTTCTCGGTGCTCGGGTAAACCCCCGTGAGCGCCGATTGCGCCGCCGTCCCGCTTTGCGGCAGGTCAACTTCCGGATGCACGATGTTGATCCGTGAGCCGAAACTCTGCGGCTTGCCGAAGAAGATGAACTCGGCTCCCGGGACGAGCCTGCCCCAGTTCCACTTTATGCCTTTGAAGAACACCGTCTCCATCCTTCCGCTGCCGTCATCCACGATGACGGACAGGCGCCTGGCAGTGTTGAAATTGATCTGCCCCTCCTGCGGAATCACGGCGGATCCCGGGCCGTAGAGAGTTCTGGAAACCACCCTGGCGCGAATCTGGACGAAAGCCAGGTCCGGCCGTATGTCGCAGATGCGCGTAATCCCGCGCCTGTCTATATATCGGAACGGATACAGGTGTATCAAGTCCGAGAGAGTCTCGATTCCGAGCTCCCTCCCAAGCAGCTCGGCCCTTTTCGGCCCGACTCCGCTCAGATACTGTATGCTGGTCTGAAGCTCCTGCATCATCTTGAGGCTCTCCGCTCACAAAGATAACATTTTCACCGATAAGATGCTACGAATAAGCCCCGGGTCAGCAGAAGACCCGGGGCTTGATATGAGAGTGAAAGTATGCGCTAGAGCTTCGGGCCGGCCTCTACGAGAGCCTTGCCTTCCTCGGTGTTCTCATACTTGTTGAAGTTCTTGATGAAGCGTCCTGCGAGATCCTTGGCCTTGTCGTCCCAAATCTTGGCGTCGGCGTAGGTGTCGCGAGGATCGAGGATTCCGCTGTCAACTCCCTTGAGCTCGGTAGGAACCTCGAAGTCGAAATAAGGAATCTTCTTGGTCGGAGCCTTGTCGATGGAGCCGTCAAGAATGGCGTCGATGATTCCTCTGGTGTCACGGATGGAGATACGCTTGCCGGTACCGTTCCAGCCGGTGTTCACGAGGTAAGCCTTGGCGCCGCTCTTCTGCATCCTCTTCACGAGCTCCTCGGCGTACTTGGTAGGAGGGAGTTCGAGGAATGCCTGGCCGAAGCAGGCTGAGAAGGTCGGGGTAGGCTCGGTGATGCCGCGCTCCGTACCCGCGAGCTTTGCGGTGAATCCTGAGAGGAAGTAGTATTTGGTCTGCTCCGGAGTGAGGATGGATACCGGAGGAAGAACTCCGAACGCATCGGCTGACAGGAAGATGACCTGCTTTGCCGCAGGGCCCTGGGATACCGGACGGACAATCTTGTTGATGTGATAGATAGGGTAAGAGACGCGGGTGTTCTCGGTCACGCTCTTGTCGTTGAAGTCGATCTTGCC
>CAVHNN010000027.1:0-27221 GCA_963637465.1 Paludibacteraceae bacterium | reverse complement strand
AAAAACGGCGTTTTTGCCCCGGGTTTTTGTTGTCCGGGGGTCAGTTGAATTTTGGGAGCATCGGCGGGGCAGCGGGGCGAGCGAAACACCTACGACAGAAAACCGCCGGACTCTTGCGAGACCGGCGGTTTTCTGTTTGCAGAGGAAGCGGCTGCTAGTAGCGGTCCTCTGAGGAAACTGAAAGTTTCTTGCGACCGTGAGCGCGACGGGAAGCAAGAACCCTGCGTCCGTTGGCGGTGCTCATACGCTCGCGAAAGCCGTGCTTGTTGACTCTCTTACGGTTTGACGGTTGAAATGTCCTTTTCATTATCGTATTCTTTTTTAATTATTCAGATTCGGGAGGGCAAAGATAGGATTTTCCAATCTCAATTACAAATTTTTCTGCAAAATACTCATCACTCAGCCAGTCCGAAATCTTCCAGCACCGGATGTTGCGCGCGTCAAGACGGCATTTGCGGAGCAGTTCGGATATCTCGGCATTGACGTCCCCGCCCTTGAGATACAGGATGCTCCGGCGGAATTTGCCCCTGACCCAGGGGTAGAACTTCTCCAGCGAAGTGACGGCGCGCGACACCACCCAGTCATACGTGTCGGGGAGAGATTCGGCACGCGCGTTGACACAGCGGACGTTCCCAAGACCCATCCCTTGCGCCACAGCGGCGGCCACGGTAATCTTCTTGCCGACGGAATCGCAGAGCGTAAAATCCGTCCGGGGGAAGTTCATCGCGAGAGGAATCCCCGGGAAGCCCCCGCCCGTGCCGACATCCAGCACGCTCCCGCCTTCCCAGATGCCCTCGCCGTAGAAACGCCGGAGATATTCGGCTATGGCCAGAGAATGCAGGATGTGGTGCTCGTAGATATTGTCCACGTCCTTTCGCGAAATCACGTTTATCTTGGAGTTCCACTCCAGGTAGAGGCTTGTCAGCTTGTCGTAATCGCTCATCGTTCTTCAGAAGATTTCATTTCATCTATCATCGCTTTTGCGCGCCTTATGCGCGTGCGCACCGTATTGAGCTCTATCCCGAGCTCTTCGGCTATCTCCTTGTACTGAAGGCCGTCAAGAAGCCTCCTGCGCGCTATCTCCCGGTACAGGTCGGGCAGGGCTTCTATGCAGGACTGGAGACTCTCCGAATCTTCGTCCTTGATGATGCTCTCAAGGGGCGTCACCTCAGTATCCCCGAGGCTTTCCGCGGCGGCTCCGGCCGTGGCGGAATTGTCATCGAGCGAGACCAGCTTGCGCTGATTGCGCGCCTCGGTCTCGATGGTGTCCAGAGCCGTATTGCGGGCGATGGCCCTCAGCCATGTGGAGAACAGGCTCTTGGAAGGGTCGTAGCTGCGTATCTGCCGGAACGCCTTCTCGAAACTTCGGGAGCAGATATCATCTATATAGAAGTCATCGAGCTGCTTGACGGTGCCCTCAAGATAGGATTTGAGGGACGCTATGTTGGTGTCCCACAGCTCGGTGAAGGCAGTTCCGTCGCCGATTATCGCCCGGCGGATCAGTTCATCAGTGGGCGTCGAGCCAGTTTTTGCCATAATTGCATTCTACGGTAAGAGGAACGGAAAGTTTCACCACATTCTCCATCCGGTCGGTGAGCATGGAGCGCACGGCCTCAATCTCGGAGGAAGGCACCTCAAGCAGGAGTTCATCGTGTATCTGAAGAACCATCCGGGACCTGAAGCCGCCTTCGCGAAGCTGCCTGTCAACTCCGATCATCGCCAGCTTGATGATGTCCGCCGCCGTGCCCTGTATAGGGGCGTTGACGGCGTTGCGTTCGGCGATGGAGCGCACGGCGGCGCTGCCGGAGTTGATGTCGGGGAGATATCTCCTGCGGCCGAAAAGGGTCTCGACGCAGCCGTTCCGGCGGGCGGAAGCAAGAGTATCGTCGATATACCTGCGAATCGAAGGGAAAGAGGCGAAATAATCGTCGATTATCTTCGCCGCCTCCTGCCGTCCGCATCCCAGACGCTGGCTCAGTCCGAAGGCCGAGATGCCGTACATTATTCCGAAATTGGCCGTCTTGGCGATGCGCCTCTGATCCGGGGTCACGTCCTGCTGAGCCACTCCGAAAATCCTGGAGGCCGTCGCGGCGTGTATGTCGCGGCCGCAGCGGAAAGCCTCCGTCAGGTGAGCGTCCCCGCTGAAATGCGCCATCAGCCGGAGCTCTATCTGAGAATAGTCGGCCGACATCATGACGCTGTCAGGAGCTCCGGGGACGAAGGAGCGGCGTATCTCACGGCCAAGATCCGTGCGTATGGGGATGTTCTGAAGATTCGGGTTCGACGAGGACAGTCTCCCGGTCGCCGTCATCGTCTGGTTGAAGGTCGTGTGCACCCTCCCGTCAAGCGGGGAGACATAGCCGGCGAACGGCTCTATATAGGTCGAGAGCAGTTTGCGCATGGCGCGGTAATCAAGAATCGCCTCTATTATGGGGCTGCGGTCAGAGAGGGCCCGGAGAGTCTGCTCGTCAGTGGGCCAGCTGCCGGAACGCGGCTTGCGGGCCTTGGGGTCGAGAGCCATCTTCTCGAAAAGCACCACCCCGAGCTGCTTGGGAGACGCCACGTTCAGCTGCGGCTCCCCTGCAAGCTGACGCACCTGCGCCTCCCTTTCGGCAATCTTGGAACGGAGCATCGCGGCAAAACCCGAGAGCGACTCAAGATCGACCTTGACCCCGGCCCTCTCCATCCTGGAGAGCACCCCGATCAGAGGCTCTTCGATGCGTTCATACAGCTCCTTAAGGAGCGGCGTGGCGGCGATTTCCCCCTCAAGGCGCGTGGAAAGCTTCAGGGACACAAGAGCTTCGCGCGATAGGCGCCCGGAAAACTCCCCCTCCTGCACCTCCTCCTCCTCGTCGAAGAGCGACGCCTCCGCCTTCCCGTCCGAGTCCAAGTCAACTCCAAGATAAGACCTGGACATATCTTCAAGAGAGTGGCTGCGCTCCGGATTGAGAAGATAGTGCATCAGCTCCACGTCCAGCAATCTTCCGCGAAGACTTATGCCCCGGGCATCAAGGAAGCTCAGAGCCGTTTTCAGTCCGGCCCCCGCCTTCTCGATGGAAGCGTCCTGAAGAAGTTCACCAAATTCCTCGGGGTCCCCGCAGGCGCACTTCCCCTCCGCCGCCGCATAGACCCGCCCGCCGTCAAGCGACAGCGCGATGCGGGAACCGGCCTTCACCAGCGTTTTCAGAACTTCCGGAGAGACCCTCTCCACCTCCAGCCCCCGACCACAAGGCAGAGACTCCCCTTTCTGCAGCTGCTCCCCGGAAGAGGCCGCGATGCGCGAGAGACTCTTCCTGAGGGACGGCATCTCGTACTCGTCGAGCAGGGCCGAAACGGCCGGAGTGCAGCACGGGCGGAAAACCATCCCGTCGATATCGATATCCACCGGAACGTCCGTGCGTATGGTGACCAGTTCTTCGGAAAGTTCAATATGAGGCCGGGCATCCTCCAGCATCTGCCGCTGGCGCCCGGTAAGTTCCGATATATGATCGTATATCCCCCTGACGGTGCCGTACTTGGACAGCAGCTTGGAGGCTCCCACCGGGCCGATTCCCTGCACCCCGGGGACGTTGTCCGAAGTGTCGCCGCAGAGGGTGAGGATGTCGCGCACCTGCGATGCACGGGAAATCTTCCACTTGTCGCAGACGGCCGCCTCGTCAAGAATCTCTCTCTCGGAGCCGGACTTGCCCGGCTTATACTGGAAGATGTGCGCTGATACGAGCTGACCATAGTCCTTGTCGGGGGTGACCATATAGACATCCATCTGAGCGGAGGCGAACTTCTTCGCCACGGTGCCTATCACGTCGTCGGCCTCGAACCCCTCCACCATCAGCACAGGGACGTTCATGGAACGGACAATGGCGCTGAGCGGCTCCAGCGCATCTATCACAAGCTGCGGCGTCTCGCTGCGGTTGGCCTTGTAGAGCGGGTAGATTCTGTTGCGGAAAGTCCCTCCCGGCGGGTCGAAACACACTGCAAGGTGGCTGGGAGATTCACGCTCGATCAATTCGAGAAGACATTTGGTGAATCCGAAGAGAATGGAGGTGTCAGCCCCCTTGGAGTTGACCATGGGGCGGCCCAGAAACGCATAGTACATCTTGAAGATAAGCGCGTGGCCGTCAAGCAGAAAAAGTTTCATCGGACAAAGATGAAACTTTTTTTGAAACTTCGCAACGAGTGACGTGTAAAATCAAGTTGAGGTACCAGGATTCGAACCTGGGCAGACAGAACCAAAATCTGTAGTGCTACCATTACACCATACCTCAATTCCGGCTGCAAATATAAATCTTAGCGCGCAAAAAACCAATTCCGCCCTGCAAGGGCGAAAAAACACTCAGCGTTTCGCCTTGAAGTACTCTTTCACCAGCTGAGAACATTCCTCGTCCAGAATGCCGGAGAAAGTCTGCGTCTGCGGGTGCAGCAGGGACGGAGAGTAGAGCGAGAAGCCGCGCCTTGGGTCGGAGGCTCCATAGACCAGACTCCCCAGCTGCGCCCAGCAGAGAGCGGCCGCGCACATGGGACAGGGTTCCACGGTGACATATAAGGTACAGCCGTTGAGATATTTGCCTCCAACGGCTTCGGTGGCGGCGGTGAGGGCTATCATCTCGGCATGCGCCGTGGGGTCGTGCAGCCGTTCGGTCATATTGTGCCCCCGCGCTATGATGCGCCCCCGGCACACCACCACGGCCCCTATCGGCACCTCGTCCTCACAGAGGGCCTCCCGCGCCTCGCGCAGGGCCTCGCGCATATATTTTTCCCTCTCTTCCATCAGAAGTTGATTTTCTCCAATATGTCCTCCCAGACCCGGAGTTTTTCCGTCTCATTGAGAATCTCGTGACGCATCTGCGGATAGAGCTTGAGGTCGGTATTTTTGTACCCCACCTCTTTCATGAGGGCCACGGCCTTCCCTATGGCGTTCTCGTTTATCAGGCACGGGTCGTCGGCCCCCGAGATGAAGTGCACCGGCAGAGCGGGGTTGGAGAGTTTCCAGCCCCTGCGGGAGTAGCAGTCCTGCATCAGAGAGGTGAGGTTGGAGAATCCGTTGGCGGTGAAGCGGAACATGCAGAGCGGGTCGCTGTGATACTCCTTGAGGGTCTGTCTGTCGGAGCACACCCATGCGACGGGATAGCCCTCGGCGGCGAACGGAGCGTTGAACGAGCCGAACGAGAGCTCCTGGAGAATCTTCGGCCTGCTGTGCCCGCCGGCGAACAGCACGAAGCAGTCGGCGAGGAACTTGCCCGCCCCCTTGGCAGGGTTGTCGCTCGGGCAGCCGCAGACGAAGAGCGTGTCAATCATCTCATCATGCCTCTTCGCGAAGGAACGGACGACCATCGAGCCCATGCTGTGGCCAAGCAGCGTGTGAGGCAGTCCGGGGTAATGCGCTTTCGCCCAGTCGGAAACGACCCTGACATCCTCCACCATCGCCTTCCAGCCTCCACGGTACATGAAGCCGAGGTCGCCCGGGCTCTTCACCGAAGCGCCATGCCCGCGATGGTCGTGGATGACGCAGACATAGCCCCTCTCCGAGAGATACTCCATGAAGGGGACGTACCTTTCCTTGTGTTCGCACATCCCGTGCACTATCTGGAAGATGCCCTTCTGCGGGCCCTGCGGCTCCGCCACGAGAACGGCGAGCTTGAGGTCATCGGCGGAAGAGTTGAGTTTCAATGATTTCATCAGTAATGAGTTTTGTGCAAAATTACCAATTTTTCACGAACATCGCCCCCGGGGGCGACGCGTAAAAACTGAATTAGCAGTATCTTTGCCCGCATGAACAGATACATCTTGTCGGTGGACCAGGGCACCAGCAGTTCCAAGGCCATAGTTTTCGATGAGCACGGGCGGCAGGTGGCCATGTGCTCCAAGGAATTCACCCAGCTCTTTCCGCGTCAGGCGTGGGTGGAGCAGAACCCGCTGGACATACTCTCGTCCGTGCGAGCCGTAATCAACGAAGCGGTTTCGCAGGTGCGCGACGCCGAGATTGCGGCGATGGGCATCACCAACCAGAGGGAGACCACCATCGTCTGGGACGCCGCCTCGGGGAGGCCGATATGCAACGCCATCGTCTGGCAGGACCGCCGCACGTCCTCGTTCTGCGATTCGCTCAAGGCCAAGGGGCTCACGGAGATGATACAGGCCAAGACGGGACTGATCATCGACGCCTACTTCAGCGCGTCCAAGATACGCTGGATTCTCCACAATGTCCCCGGAGCGCGCAAGAAAGCCCACGAGGGCAGGCTCCGCTTCGGCACGGTGGACAGCTGGCTCATCTGGAACCTCACCGGAGGCAAGGTTCACGCCACCGACGTGACCAACGCCTCGCGGACGATGCTCTTCAACATCAACACCCTCTCCTGGGACAGCGAGCTGCTCGACCTCTTCGGCATCCCCGAATCCATGCTGCCGCAGGTGCTCTCATCCGACTCTTTCTACGGAGAAGCCACGGTGCTCGGGCACAACATCCCGATAAACGGGGTCGCCGGAGACCAGCAGGCCGCGCTCTTCGGGCAGATGTGCATCGAGGAGGGTTCGATGAAAAACACCTACGGCACGGGCTGCTTCCTGCTGATGAACTGCGGGGACAAGCCCATCCTCTCGGAGAACAGGCTGCTCACCACGATAGCGTGGAAACTCGGGGACAAGGTGACCTACGCCCTCGAAGGCAGCATCTTCGTAGCCGGGGCGGCGGTGCAGTGGCTCCGCGACGGGCTGGGAATCATCAAGGATTCATCCGAGGTGGAGACCCTCGCCTCTTCTGTCCAGGACAACGGAGGGGTGTACTTCGTGCCGGCATTGACCGGAATGGGAGCCCCCTACTGGAATCAGGACGTGCGCGGGGTGCTGACGGGACTCACCCGGGGAGCCACGGCCGCCCACATAGCCAGAGCGACCCTCGAAGGGATAGCTTTCCAGACAATGGACATCGTCGCCGCGATGGAGCGGGATGCCGGGATTCTCATCTCGGAGCTGAAAGTGGACGGGGGAGCATCGCGCAACAACCTTTTGATGCAGTTCCAGGCCGACATCCTCGGCACGGAGGTCATCCGTCCCAAAGTGACGGAAATCACGGGCCTCGGAGCCGCCTACATGGCCGGGCTGGGCGCGGGAGTCTGGTCTTCCGTCAATGAACTTCAGGACAATTGGGAAGCCGAACGCCGCTTCTCCCGCAGGGCCTCGGAGTCCCGGATGGCCGAATCCAAGGCCGCCTGGGCCGCCGCCGTCAGGAAAGCCATGGCGGAGTAGGAAATCACGGAAAAAGCCCCGGTTGAAGAAATCTCCATGCCGGGGCTTCAATATGTTCAGCCGCTGTCCTACAGGGTCCTTTTGACCTCCACAATCTGGAAAGCCTCGATGGCGTCGCCCTCCTTGATGTCGTTGTAGCCCGCGATGGCCATACCGCATTCCTTGCCGGCTATGACCTCCTTGACGGCATCCTTTCCGACCTGCAGAGAGCTCAGCTCTCCGCTATAGATGACGATGCCGTCGCGAATCAGACGCACCTTGGCTTTCTGCACCATCTTGCCGTCACGGACAATACAGCCGGCGATGGTCCCCACCTTGCTGATGCGGAAAATCTGCTTGACCTCGGCGACCGCGATGACCTCCTCTTTCTTCTCAGGCTCAAGCATACCCTCGATACTGTCCTTGACCTCATTGATACAGTCATAGATTACAGAGTAGAGGCGGATTTCGATGCCCTCCCGCTCGGCCGCCCTGCGCGCCTCGACGGTAGGACGGACCTGGAAGCCCATGATCACGGCATCCGAAGCCTCGGCAAGAAGCACGTCGGACTCGGAGATGCCTCCGACAGCCTTGTGAATCACGTTCACCTTGACCTCTTCGGTGGAAAGCTTGATGAGGGAATCGGAGAGAGCCTCCACGGAACCGTCCACGTCACCCTTGACGATGATGTTGAGCTCCTTGAAGTTGCCGATGGCGATACGGCGTCCTATCTCCTCAAGAGTCATATGCTTCTGGGTCTTGATTCCCTGGATGCGGAGGAGCTGCTCACGCTTGTTGGCGATGTTCTTGGCCTCCTTCTCGTCGGACATCACGTTGAACTTCTCTCCTGCGGCCGGCGCTCCGTTGAGTCCGAGCACCGACAGCGGAGTCGAAGGTCCGGCCTCCAAGACTTTCTGGCCGCGTTCGTTGAACATCGACTTGATTCTGCCATAGAAACTTCCGCACAGCATCACGTCGCCCTGGCGGAGAGTCCCCTCCTGCACAAGCACGGTAGCGAGGTATCCGCGTCCCTTGTCGAGAGACGACTCGATGACCGCACCGAGGGCAAGTTTGTCCGGATTGGCCTTAAGCTCAAGAAGATCGGTCTCGAGAAGCACCTTCTCAAGAAGTTTGTCCACATTGAGTCCGCTCTTGGCGGAAATCTCCTGACACTGGTACTTTCCGCCCCAGTCCTCCACGAGAATGTTCATCTCGGCGAGCTGACGGCGAATCTTCTCAGGGTCGGCGCCCGGCTTGTCTATCTTGTTGATGGCGAAGACCATCGGCACGTTGGCGGCCTGGGCGTGATTGATCGCCTCGACGGTCTGCGGCATCACGGCGTCGTCGGCGGCGACGATGATGATGGCAAGGTCCGTGAGCTGGGCTCCTCGGGCGCGCATCGCCGTGAAGGCCTCGTGTCCCGGAGTATCAAGGAAAGTGATGCGGCGGCCGTCCGGCAGCTCCACGTTGTAGGCGCCGATATGCTGGGTGATTCCGCCGGCCTCTCCGGCAATCACGTTGGACTTGCGGATATAGTCGAGCAAGGAAGTCTTGCCGTGATCGACATGTCCCATCACGGTGATGATAGGCGGGCGCGGCTTGAGGTCTTCGGGACGGTCCACCTGCTCCGACTGGTTGATTTCTTCGGTGATGTCCGCAGTGACGAACTCCACCTTGTAGCCGAACTCTTCGGCCACGAGCACGAGGGTCTCGGCATCGAGCCTCTGGTTGATGGACACCATGAGTCCGAGGCTCATGCAGGCTCCGATGACTTTGACCACAGGGGTGTTGTTCATGAGGGTGGCAAGGTCGTTGACAGTCACGAATTCGGTGACTTTCAACACCTTCTGTCCGGCCGCCGCCTCCGCTATCTCGTCCTGGGTGCGCTGCGCCGCAGCCTCCCTCTTCTCCTTGCGGTACTTGGCTCCGAAGTTGTTCTTCTTGCCCTCGTTCATCTTGGCATAGGTCTCCTTGACCTGCTTCTGAATCTCCTTCTGAAGCTCCTCCTGCTCGCTCTCGGAGAGAGCCGGCTTGAAACGGTCACGGTCGCGCCTGCGTCCCTTGCCTCCCTGATTCTGCGGCTGGTTTTGCTGTCCGCCCTGACGGCGGTCCTTATTGTTATTGTTGTCCTTTTTCGGAGATTTCTCTATGTTCTCCCCGACCTTGGCAACGTCCACCTTCCGGGTGCCCTTGCTTATGCGCTCACGCTTCTTGGCCGGCTTGCGGTCAAACTGGCTGAGGTCTATCTTGCCGACGACCTTCAGCCCGGAAGCGTCCCGTCCGGACTCCTGCTTCTTCTCTTCCGCCTTGGCGGAGTCCGGACGGGACGCGGCGGCATCGCCGCCGGCCTCGGGGGCGGGATGCTCCGCCTTCTTGTCCTGCGAGGAAGCCTCCGGAGCGGCGCTCTGCTGCCCGGTCGGAGCGGGGGCGGGTTTCTCCACAGGGGACGGGGGCGCCTGCGTCTGAACGGCGGCAGGCTCGTCCGCAGGAGCCGGAGCGGGCTCTTCCTGCGGGGTCTGCGGGCTCTGCGGCGTGGATACCGTCTGCGGAGACTCCGCCTCGAGGGGAGCCTCAGCGCGTTTTTCCTCAACTACAGGTTTTTCCTCAACGGCAGCCGGCTTTTCACTGGTCTTGACCGGCTCGGCTTTTTCCACCTCCCCTACAGTTTCGGCCGGGGAGGGTTCCTGCGCTTTCAGCTCGACTTGCGGCTTAGCCTCAAGCGGAGAGGGGGCGGGTTTCTCCGCCGGCTGCTCCTTCTTGGAATTGATGAAAGTATTGCTCTTTATGATCGTCTCCTGTTCCGGCTCGTCCTCTTCTTCCTCCTTCTTCTGTCTGCGGCTGGTCTTTTCGATAATCTCGGTTATCTTGATGTCAATCTTCTCGGCGGCCTGCTTGAGTTCAAGGTCCTTGCCGAACTGACGGCGGATAGCCGGCATATACTCCTCGGAGATTTTGCCGTTCGGGTTGGCCTCGACCTCGACTCCGATCTTGCGGAGGAAGCCCACAAGGTCGTCAAGACCGACATTGAATTGTCTTATTATCTTATTTAATCTTATTTCTGCCATTATATCAATCCTCGAATTCTGCTTTTAACACCTTGAAGACATCCGCAACCGTCTCATCCTCAAGATCCGCCCGCTTGGCGATATCCTCCGGAGAGAGAGCGAGCACACTCTTGGCCGTGTCACAGCCGATAGTCTCGAGACGGTCGATGACCCACTGGTCGATGACATCCGAGAACTCGCTGAGCAGCACGTCCTCCTCGTCGCTGTCCTCTCCCTTGGGAAGCTCACGGTAAACTTCTATTTCACGCCCGACGAGCATTCCGGCAAGCTGGATGTTGACACCGTGCCTTCCGATACCCTTGCTCACCTGGTCAGGCTGCATGAATACCTTGACCTTGTCCTCAGGATTGTCGCTCATCTCGATGTATGAGACCACCGCAGGACTTAGGGCGCGCTGTATCATGAGCTTCGCATTCTGCGACCATTGGATGACGTCGATGTTCTCGTTGCGCAGCTCGCGGACGATGCCCATGATTCGTCCTCCCTTGACACCGATGCAGGCTCCGATAGGATCGATGCGGTCATCGTAGGACTCCACGGCGACCTTGGCCCTCTCGCCCGGCACGCGCACCACTTTCTTGACGGTGATCAGGCCGTCGGCAATTTCAGGAACCTCCTGTTCGAAGAGCCTCTCAAGAAATTCGTTGGAAGTACGGCTGAGGGTTATGTAAGGCGTGGTGTTGTTCTTCATCTCCACGCTCTTGATGATAGCCTTGACCGAGTCGCTCTTCTTGAAGCGCTCGCCAGGAATCTGCTCGGTCTTCGGGATATGGAGTTCGTTGCCGTCCTCGTCCAGGATAAGCACTTCCTTGGACCAGGTCTGATAAATCTCCCCGTAGAAGAGCTCGCCCACCTTTTCGGAGTATTTCTTGAAGACGTTGGCCTTCTCTATGTCCATGATGCGGCCCTGCAGATTCTGTCTGATGTTGAGAATGCCGCGGCGGCCGAAGGCGGCGAGAGGCAGCCTCTTGGAATACTGGTCGCCGACTTCGTAGTCATCGGCGTCGCCGCCGTCCTCGCGTATCCCGTCGAGGGTTATCTCGGCATTGGGGTTATTGACCTGCTCCACCACGTCGAAGTTCTGATAAATCTCACAAGTCCCCTTGTCCACGTTGACGATGACGTCGAAGTTGTCGGCCGAGCCGTAAGTCTTGGCAATCTGGGTGAGGAACACGTCCTTGAGCACCTGCATCATGACCGGACGGTCGATGTTCTTCTCCTCCTTGAAGTCCTTGAACGCGTCGATCAGGGTGATTACTTTCTCTTTTTCCATTATATGTTTTCGTTTGTCGTATTCAGAATCTCGTCCGCTTCGGCGGCGTCTATGCCGGCGGAACTCACTGTAAGGGCATAATCTTCGATATTCCTGTCAAAGCAGGCCAGAACTGCACGATGCACGTATTCACAGTCTCCCAAATCGACGTCTCCGTCCTCCCTGTCTATAATCACCTCGAACACGTTGTCATCGTCATTGAGCGAAAGGTCGGCCACCAGGCAGCCGCGCTCCTGTGCGGCATTCTCCACCACTTCTTTGAATTTCTGCAGATCCATATATGTCAATAAATTATAAAAAAGGAAGACCGCCCGGCCTTCCATCCCTCATCTGCGCAAAGATAGCACTAATTTCCGAAAAATCCGTATTTTTGCGGAAAATCATATATAGGATGAAACAGTTTTTCAAAAAATTGACTTCCGTGCTTTTCGGAGCGCTGCTGCTGACCGCCTGCAGCGACCTTGACCAGAACGGCAACTACACCTTCGCCTACGCCCTGACATACAACGCTCTTGAAACGACTGAGCAGAAAGACGCCCTGATTGATTTCTTCAAATCGAAGCTCGACTTCGAGAAGACCTACAACTTCTCCGGGCCGTACTACGACGCGACAGTTTACGGAGCCGCGCAGTTCAGGGAAGACATCAAGGTCTTCACCAACAAAGAGGTGGTTCCGCTGCTCGGAGAGAGCGGTCAGGTGTATCTGGCGCTGCACATGTACTCAGACAAGGGCAATCTCGGCGCGGTAGGCGTAGTCTATTGGGAAGCCGGGATGGATACCGGAGAAGACACGCAGGAAGACTAGAGGAGGAAATCCAGAGCCGAAGGGCCCTCGTTGAAGAGAAGATCCATCACCGAGAGATTCGGAACGAAGCCGAATCTGTCCGCAAACACTTGATAATAAGGCCTGGCCAATCCAAGTTCAGAAAGGATTGTGTCGGGCCTTTTGGGATGTATGTCCACGTCCGCCCCCACATAAGAGGTGGTTTCGTGCAGCTGCGTCACAAGTCCTAGCTTGTCGATGAAAAAGCGGATTATGCTCATATCCAGCTCCCAGAGCGTCGCGGGATGCGAATCAAGAATGGAGAAGAGCGGATCGCGGTAGTATTCAAAAAAGGCGGAGGAGCGGTATGCCGTATCTATGCAGCGCTCGGTCTTCGTAACCCACGGGACGGAATAATCGACCTCCACCTCCTTGATGGGGATGTTGACGGACCCGCCCCTGTGCTTCACCGGGAAAGACAGGCTCTGTACTCCGTCGGCGGCATAGAAATGACAGCGGTTGCGGTACGACTGTTTCTGATAGTTCTCGCAGGCCTCCATATAAACCGAAGAATACTTTGCGAGAAGTGCAAAGTATTCTACAGGAGGAAAATATGCTATCGTAAGGGTCACGCCTAGTCGATGCCGCCCTTGGCGGACACGTCTCCGGCGCGGACAATCCCTCTTTTGGAGTTCTTGATGAAATTGAGGATATTGTCCCGCTCCACGGACTGAGGGAAGCCGGCCTCCACTCTGGCGCAGCCGTCGGAGATGTTCAGCCCCTGATAATAAATCGTGTCGTAGATGTCCTTGATGTTGCGGATGGTGTCGGACTCGAAACCCCTTCTGCGCAGGCCGACGATGTTGATGCCCGCATAGCAGATGGGAGTGCGGCCGCAGATGGAATACGGCGGGATGTCCTTGTTGACGGCGGAGCAGCCTCCGACCATGGCGTGGGTGCCGATGTGTGAGAACTGGTGCACGGCCGTGTTGCCGCCGATGATGGCCCAGTCGTCCACGTCCGTCTCCCCGGCGATGCCCACATAGCTCACGAGGATGCAGTGATTGCCTACACGGCAGTCATGCGCCACGTGCACGTAGGACATTATCAGAGTGTGGTCGCCTATCTTGGTGATTCCCTTGCCGCTGGCCTTGGTTCCTCGGTTGATGGTGGCGCACTCGCGAATGGTGACGTAGTCGCCGATTTCGACATAGGTGACCTCCCCGTCAAACTTCAGGTCCTGAGGGATGCCGCCGACCACGGCCCCCGGGAAAACCTCGCAGTGGTTGCCGATTTTCACATACGGGAAGATGTTGGCGTGCGGATATATCTTGCAGTTGTCGCCTATCTCTACATTGTCATCGATGAAGGCGTATGGTCCGACCTCAACGTTCTCGCCAAGTTTTGCATTTGCGCTGACGGTCGCAAGCGGATGAATTTTTACCATGATTTCTGAATTTTTTCCATTACCGCCAAAGCTGCGGCGCTGTTGATTTTATGGCCTGACTTGTATGCGCTGACATGCGCCTTGAGATATCCCCCCACCAGCCGCATATCTCCGATGAGATCGAGAAGCTTGTGCCTTCCGCACTCGTTCGGAAAATGAAGTTTGAGATTGCTCAGATAACCGTTGTCCGTCACGGTCAGCCTCGGCTGGCCGAAAAGCACGCACATCCTGTCCACCTGTTCCTTGGTGACCGGATGCTCCACAATCACTATCGCGTTGTCCACGTCTCCCCCCTTCACAAGCCCTCTGGAGGCGAGAGCTTCAAGTTCGTGAAAGAAGCAGAAAGTGCGGGACGGAGCCACCTGCCCGACATAGTCGGCGTTCTCGCTCCAATGCGCCTTCTGGACTCCGAGCACCTTGGAGTTGAAATCCACGGTCACGTCATAGGACAAGGAGTCCGCAGGGGTGATTTTTACCCAGGAGCCGGTGTTTTCGTCCCGGATTTCGATCTCTTCCTTGAGCTCAATATATTTCCTCTCGGCCGACTGTTCCTGAAGCCCGTCCGGAGCGATTGCGCGGACATAGCATTCGGCACTTCCGTCAAGAATCGGAACTTCCACATTGTCAAGCTTCAGCAAGGCATTGTCAACACCGAGGCCGGTGAGAGCCGAAAGCAGGTGCTCTATCGTGACCACCTGAACTTCTCCCTCGGAGATGGTGGTGCTTCTGTCTGTTCTGCTCACCTTCGAGGCAAGCGCCGGGATTTCCACCCCCATATCCGTGCGGAGGAAACGTATCCCGGAATTCTCGGGGGCCGGGCAAATGGTCAGATGTGCGTAACATCCTGTATGAAGCCCTCTTCCCTCGAAAGTGTATTCCCTAATTACTGTCTGTTGATTCATCGGGGCGCAAAGATATAAAAAATTTTTTTACTCTTCTCCTGATTGCTTGAACTTGGCATACGCCCTCAGGAACTTGTTGTGCGGAAAAGCCGGCGAGCCGAAGAGGGTCTGGCCCGGCTTGCGCACGTTGCCTATGACGCCCGACTTGGCGCAGATGACGGTCTTGTCGGCGATGGTGAGATGCCCGGCAATCCCCACCTGCCCCGCGAATATGCAGTTTTTGCCTATCTTGGAAGATCCGGCGATACCCGTAAGTGCCGCTATGGCCGTATTCTCGCCCACCACCACGTTGTGCGCTATCTGGCAGAGATTGTCAATTCTGACGCCGTCCCCGATGACGGTGGATTCCATGGGAGCACGGTCGACGGTGGTGTTCGAGCCTATCTCCACGTCATTGCCGATCACCACATTGCCCACATGTTCGATTTTCCTCCACGTGCCGTCCGGCTGCGGAGCGTTGCCGAAACCGTCATCACCTATGATGCAGCCCGCATGCAGTATCACCCTGTCGCCTATCACCATCCCGGGGAAGATGTGCACTCCGGGGTAGATGATGCAATAGGAGCCTATCTTGGTGCCGGCGCCGATGGTGACGTTGTCCCCTATTCTGGTACAGTCCCCGACCGTACAGTTTCTGCCTATGGTAACGTAGTCCCCGACGGAAACCCGGCGGCCAATCTTCGCGCTCCAGGCGATATGGCAGCGCCCGCGGTGTCTTTTGTACTTTTTCTTATGGTCGGAGACATATTTGAGCAGATCCGCAAGCGCGGAATATGCATTGTCCACTCTCACGAGGGTCGGAGAGACGGGATGTTTCGGCTCGAAATCCTTGTTCACAAGCAGGATGGAAGCCTTGCTGCTGTAGGCGTACTGCTCGTATTTGGGATTGGCGAGGAAGCATAACTGCCCCGGCTTGCCGTGTTCTATCTTCGCGAACGAGGAGACTTTCTCCCCGGGATTGCCTTCTACTGTCCCATTAAGAACCTCGGCAAGTTGTCTGGCGGTAAATTCCATGAATTTCAAGAAGTTTCTAGAACCTCCAGCCCAAAGTCAGGGCGGCGTTCCAGAGAGTTGGTCTATTTAATATGCGCGGGGACTGGACGTTCATCAACAGTCCTGCCGCATTGTAGTTGTCGTAATCGTAGTAAGGGGAGAATGTCGTCTCCGGGAATTTCGTGCACTTCACGGCCAGGTCGGCGAAGAAAGACCCCGGTGAGGAATAGCCGAAGCCCAGCGAGAAGGACGATGTCCTGTCGTCGTAATAACTTGACGAGACGAGGGTCTTGAGGCTCCCGTTGTAGGAATTGAAATCGTTGAGATAATCGTTCGCCGTGACGTCCTCCCCCACATTGTTGGTCCAGTGACGTTCCGGAGAAGTCAGGACGGACGCGCCGGCACGCAGGGAGAACTCCGGAGAGAGCCTCAGCTCGCCGCCGACGCGCAGGGCGTGGGACACCCCGGCGAAGTTCCTGTTCGTCTCGTTCAGATCGTAATAAGTGTCATTGTAGAAATCGTCCGGGTAGAGCTCGGAGAAGCGCATCACGCTGTAGTCCGTAAGTTCATAGTCCACGCTCACGAAACCCCGGGAGCCGAAGGTGTAGGCTACGCCGAAATCAGCCACGTACGGGGACTGCAGGCAATATGTGTACTCTCCCCGGGGAGAGGTCGCGCTGTCGTTGAACTGACCATCCTTGAAGATTGTGGAAGTTCCGTACTGCCACTTCTCGGAAATGGTGTAGGCGGTAGGGGTCTGGATGGCCGCACCGAAGCGGAGCCCCTTGAGAGGAGTGGCGATGAAGCCGAACTTGGCATAGATTCCGTCGATGTCCGCCGTATAGTTATACAAGTATGTCCCGTTTCTGAATGCGGTGATTCTCTCCACCCCGTCGCTGCCGATAAATGAGATGGGGAAGGAGTCCAAATCTATGGCCGTCTCATAAAAAGCCTCGGTGTAACGGTATTCCGCCGCCGGAGTGCCGAGATTGAAGCCGAAGAAGAGCTTGTCGGAGACGTTGAATCCGAAGTTGAAGACCAGATCGTTCTTGTGCCCTGTCTTGGAGATTGAGGAGCACTGCTGGAGGGCTCCCGGCACATAGTGATACGACCCGTCGGGAGAAATGGCCTCCGTCACGCCGACATAGCGGCTTCCCGAACCGTAAGAGCCGAACATCCCGCCCTGATACGCCGTAAGCACGTCCCATGAAACGCTGCTCTGGTCGAAAGAGTTGTAGTTGGCGAGGACATCTTCGCTGATGCCGGAAGCGGCTGCGGCGAACTCCGCCATCTTCGAGGTCTTCGAGTTCGCTCCGTAGCCCGACGCGCTGTAGTTGTACTGCGCGGTCTGATTTGAAACCACGGCGAAAGTGAACGACTTCACCCCGCTTCTGCGTCCGGTGTTCATCACCAGCGAAACGCCGAGATTAGGCAGGGACATGCGGCTGCGGGAAGTTCTGTCGAACGCTCCGTATGCCAAATCGCCCTGCGGGGAATAAGCCGAACTCACCGATGACAGGGCAATCCCCGGCGTGATGGTCAGCTGCCCGTAGTTCGCCACCGCAGAACCGGCCGGATTGATTCCGACCGTTCCGAGATCCCCGCCTATGGCGGTCACCGCCCCGCCCAGCGCCATCGTACGCGCCGTACCGAGATATTCGTTGCGGCTGAAGGTGATGGCATCGTACATGTTCTGAGCCCCGGCCTTGGCGATGCCGGTCACAAGAAACACGAGTGACAATATTATTGTTGCAGTCTTTCTCATTTCTTTAGTTCTTTTTGGAATTCCTTATCTTCTTCCGCCTCCCCGGCTGTTTCCGCCGCCCCCGCTACGGGATGACGAGCCTCCGCCGTAACTCCTCGAAGAAGAACCGCCGGAATAACTTGACCCGGAACTCCGGCTGCTGCTTCCCCAACTGCTTGAGGAGCCGCCGCTGTTGTAGCTGCCGGAGGAGCTGCGGTCTGAACTGCTTGAGGAGCTGCCGCTGCTGTAACTGCGCGTATTGTTTCTGGAATTTGAAGACCCGCCGCTGACGGAACCGGACCCGGAATTCCTGCCCTGATATCCACGGGAGTAATTGTACCCGTTCTTCCCCGGAGTCACACTCGGATTGCCGCCGCCCGAGGACGAGTTCGGCCTGCTGACTGAGCCGCCGCCGGAACCGCTGCCAGGAGAAAGACGCAGACCGTTATAGCGGGAAGAACCCGCAGAACCGTAATTGCCTCCGCTTACGCCCGGACGATAATTGTCGCGGCCCGGACGCACATTCTGAGACCCTCCGCTCTGCGTGTCCCGCCTCTGTCCGTAGTAACGGCTTCCTCCCGGAGAAAGCCCCGGCTCGGGACGCCAATGATGATGTCCGTGGGACGGGCCGTACCAAGGATCATAACGCCAAGGGTCGTATCTCCACGGATCATGATACCACGGATCGTAGTACCAAGGGTCATACCCCCAATGCGGGCCGTACCAGGAATTCCAACCCCAGCCATGATACCACGGATTGCGATAGCCCCAGCCGTATCTCCAGCCGTAATCGCCCCAATAATACCAAGGGTCGCGATACCAGCGGTCATAGTACCATAAAGAAGAGAGGTCGAAGAACGTATATTCATAGACCGGAACATAAACGGTGTCGCGCACAATACCCTGAAGGGCGATATTCTGCGCGGCCATCTGCTCGAAGTCCTCGACAGAATACAGCTGAAAGGGTTCGGGAACCTGTTCGACGCGCTCATATATGCCGTCCGCAAACCTCTGCTGAGCATACTGAGATGCCGTTCCGCAAGAGGAGAGGGCGAAAATAAGAGGCAGTAGATAAGCCGGAATACGTTTCATATTACAGTCTCCTGTTAATTAATAATTAGTATCTTTGCACGGACAAAGATCCGGGCCTGTGCCCGGTTTCATACATATAGATGCAAATTTCGAAAAAAAACGCAGACTTTCTATAAAGATTATGGCAAAAGAGGTTACCAAACGTTCTGAGAATTATTCTCAGTGGTACAATGATCTGGTCATCAAGGCAGATCTGGCGGAGCAGTCCGCTGTCAGGGGATGTATGGTCATCAAGCCGTACGGATACGCAATATGGGAGAAAATGCAGGCCGCGCTTGACAGCCGCTTCAAGAAGACGGGGGTGCAGAACGCTTATTTCCCCCTTTTCATCCCCAAATCATTCTTCAGCCGCGAGGCTGAACACGTGGCAGGATTCGCCAAGGAGTGCGCGGTCGTCACCCACCATCGCCTGATGAACGATCCGGGGGGAAACGGAGTGGTGGTCGATCCGAGCGCGAAGCTCGAAGAGGAGCTCATAGTGCGCCCGACCTCGGAGACCATAATCTGGAGCACCTACAAGAACTGGATCACCTCATGGCGGGATCTTCCGCTGCTCTGCAACCAGTGGTGCAACGTGGTGCGCTGGGAGATGCGCACGAGACTCTTCCTGCGCACGGCCGAATTCCTCTGGCAGGAGGGGCACACGGCACACGCGAGCGCGCAGGAGGCTCAGGCGAAGGCATACGAGATGGTGCAGGTCTATGCCGACTTCGCGCGCAACGTGCTGGCTCTGCCTGTCATAGTGGGACACAAGAGCCCCAACGAGAGATTCGCCGGCGCCCTTGACACTCTCACGATAGAAGCCATGATGCAGGACGGCAAAGCCCTCCAGTCCGGCACTTCCCACTTCCTCGGACAGAACTTCGCCAAGTCGTTCGACGTGCAGTTCACCAACAAGGAAGGCAAGCAGGAGTACGTATGGGCCACCTCATGGGGGGCCAGCACCCGTCTGATGGGGGCTCTGATAATGGCTCACGGAGATGACAACGGCCTCGTTCTCCCTCCGAAGCTCGCCCCGATCCAGGTGGTGATGGTACCTATATATAAGACGGAAGACGAGCATTCGCAGGTGCTTTCCAAGATGGACGAGATTCGTCTCGCCCTGGATTCCCTCGGAATCAGCTGCAAGATTGATGACAGGGACACCCTGCGCCCGGGCTTCAAGTTCGCCGAATGGGAGCTGAAGGGTGTGCCGGTTCGTCTCGCGATGGGGGCGCGGGATCTTGCCGCAGGCACGGTCGAAGTGGCCCGCAGGGACAAGCTCACCAAGGAGACGATGGCGCTTGAAGGCATTGCGGAGCACATCAGCGGGCTTCTTGATGACATCCAGGACAGCATCTACAACAAGGCCCTCGCATTCCGGGACTCCCGCATCGAGAAGTGCGATGACTGGAACGAATTCAAGGAGAAGATTCAGACCGGCAAGTTCCTCCTCTGCCACTGGGACGGCACGGCCGAGACCGAGCAGGCCATCAAGGACGCGACCAAGGCGACCATCAGGTGCATTCCTATAGACAGCTGCGTCTGCGAAGAACCCGGCAAGGACATATTCTCGGGCAAGATGTCAGAGCGCAGAGTAGTATTCGCAATCTCCTACTGATATGAAAAAGGCCGTCTGTCTGACAATCGCCGCCATCGCGGCGACGATGAGCCTCCACGCCCAGGACGATGCGCTCCAGAAAGCTCTGGAAGCCGCAGCGGAAGCCCTTCAGGAAGCACCCGCAGCCAAGGACTCGGAAGACAAGCCCAAATATTGGGACAGCTGGACTCAGTTCGACCTCGGAACGAGCAACACGAGCCTCTGGAACTGGGCGGCGGGAGGCTACAACACCCTGACGCTCAACCTGGGGGCCGATGCCAACGCCAATTACTCCAAGAATCTGGTGAGCTGGACCAACCGCCTCCAGCTCCAGTACGGCTTCCTCTGGTCCGCGGACAAGGAGAACCTTCTCCAGAAGAGCAACGACCTCATCAAGTTCGAAAGCCGCCTGGCCTACAAGATCAGCAAGGACAGCAAGTGGAACTACTCGGCGTCATTCGACTTCCGCTCCCAGTTCACGGACAGTTATGACTCCTACAAGCAGGACGAGGAGTCCGGAAAATGGAACGGAGTGCTCAAATCGAGCTTCCTCTCCCCTGCCTATTCGACCGTCGCCTTCGGTATGGAATGGACCCCGGCAGACTGGTTCAACGTCAACATCGCCCCGCTCACCGGCGGTTTCACGATCTGCACCACGGAGGAGCTCAGAAAGAAATACGGTATGAAGCTCCGCGAAACCGGACTCGACCCGGAGACGGGCTATAATTATCACAGCCAGCTTTTCCAGTTCGGTGCCCAGATGAAGACCAACTACATGACCTCGATCAACGACAATTTCAAATACGAGACTCAGCTGGTGCTCTTCACCGACTATCTCAACAAGCCGTTCAGATACTGTAGGGTCAACTGGGACAACAAGATCACATGGCAGCTCGCCAAGTACTTCAAGGTGGGGCTGAGCACCTGGATGATATATGACCCTATCGTGATTATCGACGGCAAGCAGAGGATACAGTTCAAGGAGTTCTTCTCCATCAACTTCACCTACCTGATAAGCAACAAGAAATGAGGCGCATCCTCCTCGCGCTGAGCGGCGGCATAGACTCCATGTATATGGCTGACAGGGCTTCGGAACTTTTTCCCGGAGCCTGTTTTGCAGCGGCCCACTGCAACTTCGCTCTCCGGGGCGACGAATCCGACGGAGACGAGGCTTTCGTGAGGGGATGGTGCCGCGACCACGGGATGAAGCTGTTCACGAGGAGATTCGACACTGCGGAGTATGCCGCGCAGCACTCCCTGAGCATAGAGATGGCCGCACGGGAACTGCGCTACGGATGGTTCGCGCAGCTCTGCTCGGAGGAGGGCTTCGAAGCCGTGGCCGTCGCCCACAACGCCAACGACAATGCGGAGACCCTGCTGCTCAATCTCTTGAGGGGCACAGGAATAAAAGGAATCTGCGGGATGGGGGCCCGCCCCGGAGTGCTCCGGCCCCTGCTCGGCACGGAAAGGGAGGAAATCCGAACCTGGATGGAGGGGCACGCTCTGGAATGGAGGGAGGACAGGACAAACTCAGAGAACGGCTACAAGCGCAACAGGCTGCGCAACGAAGTCTTCCCCATTCTCAAGGAACTGAATCCGTCATTGATACGCACTCTCAACGAGGATATGTCAAGGTTTGCGCAGGTGAGGGACATAGCTGACGACTATTTTCAGCAGACCCGAAAGACGCTGCTTACGCCCGAAGGGGACATTTCCCTGCCTGCGCTCAAAGCTCTGCGGCATCGCGATTATATATTATGGAGACTGCTGGAAGGCAGCGGCATGGGCAGAAGCGAATTTGAAGCGCTCACGCGCGCCCTTGACAGCGGAGCCCGGATGGGAGGCAAGAGATTCGGCCCGGTGGAGGCAAGTTCCTCCGCACTTCGCATAAGAAAGGAGAGGGCGGAAAGGGAACTTCACTGCGAAATAGTCCCTGTGGAAGAGTTAGGCCCGCTCAAGCAGGCTCCGGGAGTTCTGGTGGCGGACCGCGCCAAGCTCGACTGGCCGCTCAAGATAAGACGCTGGAAGGCAGGAGACTGGATGCGCCCTCTGGGCATGGGCGGACGCAGAAAGAAACTCTCCGACATCTTCACGGATCTCGGATGGTCGCCTCAGGACAAGGAGGAGGCGGAAGTGATTGAGCTCGAAGGGAGCCATGTGGCGGCCCTGCTCTGCTGCCGGATAGACGAGTCGGTCAAGATCGGGGACGGATGCCGGGAAGCGGTCCGGCTGAGCTACCGCTCCGTCTCATCGATATAGACGTCATCCCCGGGGGCGGCGAAAAAATACGTCTCGCGCGCAAAGCGCTCAAGGGAGTCCCTCCTCGTCAGAAGATCCTCAATCTGACGGTCAAGGTTTTCGTTCTTAAGATGAAGCGCTTCTATCTGCTTCTGCTGCGAACGGAGCGTGAATCCGGCATTGATCCAGGTCAGGACGTTGTCCTTCTTGACGAAAAGGAAGACGGCAAACAGCACGGTGGCGACAATGGCGTAACGCAGAAAGGAGCGCTGCTCCTCCCTGCCCCGGTCCTTGGACCTGTCCCATAAATCCTTGAAAATCCTCATAGACTTTGCGCAAAATTAACTAAATTTGTCCAAACTTAAAACCAGACACTATTATCATGAAACCTGCACTTTTGGTCCTTGCGGCCGGCATGGGAAGCCGCTACGGCGGGCTCAAACAGATGGACGGCCTCGGGCCTAACGAAGAAACCATCATCGACTATTCCATCTATGACGCGGTGAACGCCGGATTCGGTAAAGTCGTATATGTGGTGCGCGAATATTTCCTTGATGCCTTCAAGGAGAGCGTGAAGAAAAAATACAGCGGAATCAAATGCCCGGACGGGACGGCGCTCGAGTTCGTCTTCGTGACGCAGGAGCTCAGCAAGATTCCCCACGGTTTCAGCCTCAACCCCGAGAGACAGAAGCCATGGGGGACGGCACACGCGGTGCTGATGGCCAAGGACGTGATCAAGGAGCCTTTTCTGGTAATCAACGGCGATGACTTCTACGGCAGGGATTCGTTCCGCATCGCCGCCGAATGGTGCCGCAGCCACGCGGACAGCAAGGGGGTATATTCCATCGTCGGCTTCGAGCTGGACCACACCCTTAGCGAGTCCGGCGGCGTGTCAAGGGGCATCTGCCACTATGACGGGGAGCGCAACCTGACCGACGTGGTGGAGCATCTCAACATCCTGCAGAACCCGGAAGGCGAAGTCAGCGGAGACAATTCCATAAGCGGAGAGCACGTGAGCCTCAACGGCAAAGACCTGTGCTCGATGAACATGTGGGGATTCACTCCTGACTTTTTCCCGAAAGCGGAGAAAATCTTCAGGGCGTTCCTTGGCGAGAACAGCATGGAGCTCAAGAAAGAATTCTACATCCCTTACGCCGTGGACGTGATGATAAAGGGCGGCGAAGCCAGATGCGAGGTGCTCGCGACACCGTCCAGATGGTTCGGAGTCACGTATAAGGAGGACCGCCCCGCCGTGGTGGCGAAGTTCGCGCAGCTATCACAGGAGGGCGTCTATCCGTCCCCGCTCTACAAATAGTCCGCAATGGGGAAGAAAGTCCGCAATTACAAGTTCTTCGACAACTACTCCTGGTACGTTCCGGGGGTGAAGGACATTTTCATCCTTCTGTCGATGCTCCTGCTCGGAGGCATGCTCGGAGGCATGCTCGGAGGCATGCTCGGCAATGCCCTCACGATACTGTTCACGGCCATGTTCGGCGTGGAAGCCGGGACGGAATATGCGATGCTCATCTCGTATCCCGTGATGTTCATCCCGGCGATGGTGTATGCCGGGGCGAAGAGCCGCTCAAGAAGCTTCACCCAAGAAGGACTGAGGCTTGACAACAGCAAGTTCAAGCCTCTCGGCGGGGCGCTGTGCGCACTGCTGGCCGTTATCGGGACAATCGCCGCAAGCTTCTGCACGGATCCGCTAAGCCGCATCCTGCCGCCGATGCCCGAGTGGCTCGAACAGATGATGGAGAGCATGACTCAGGGCAATCTTCTGATCAACTTCATCTGCGTCAGCATATTCGCCCCGTTCTTCGAGGAGTGGTTGTGCCGGGGGATGGTGCTTCGCGGGCTGCTCGGCAACAGGATGAAGCCCGTATGGGCCATAGTGATATCGGCTCTGTTCTTCGCCCTGATACACCTCAACCCGTGGCAGGCGATTCCGGCCTTCATATTCGGATGCCTGTTCGGCTACGTCTATTACAAGACCGGCTCGCTGAAGCTGACGATGCTGATGCACTTCACCAACAACACCCTCTCCCTCATCCTTTCCAACATCGATTCGCTCAAGGATGCGGACAGCTGGGCGGAACTTCTGCCGGGAGCGCAGTATTGGATCATGGCCCTATGCTGCCTGCTCATCGCGGTCCTGACGGTGCTGAGGTTCAAAAAGGTCGAAAGTTCCCCCGAAGGCGGCTGCGAGAGTGTCCCGTCGCTCTTCGCGGAGTAAGCAAACAGCTTCTTATTCGAGCCCGGCGGTCTGCCGGGCTTTTTTCACGTCGTGTACGCGCAGGATGGCGGCTCCGTGTTCAAGCGCCGTGCGGTGAGCTTTCTCCGTGTCCCCGGCTGTGAAGCGCTTGTCGGCGGCCCCGATGAGAATCGGCTTTCCGAGCACGAGGAAATCCTCCAGATGATCCAGAATCTCCCAGTTCTGCTCCGCTGTCTTGGCGAATCCGAGGCCCGGATCGAGAATCCAGTCCCGGATTCCGTTCGACGCGGCCATTATGGCGAAGCCTCCGAAATATTCGAGAAGCTCGGGGATGACCCCTTCGGGATAGTCACACTTGTCGTCCATCGTCCTCGGCTTGCCCCTCTTGTGCATGGCGATGTACGGAAGATTGAGCCGCCCGACCGTGGAGAGCATCTGCGGATCGTCCTCTCCTGCGGAAATGTCGTTGACGGTGAATCTTCCGAAGGTCTCGAAAGTGCGGCGGACAATCTCCGCGCTCGTGGTGTCCACCGATATCGGCACGGAAGAGTCCAGCCTGCGCAGCACGGGTTCCAGCCTGCGCCACTCCTCCTCCACGTCCACGTCGGCGGCTCCCGGTCTGGTGGAAACCGCCCCGAGATCGATGATGTCGGCCCCGTCGGACATCATCCGCTCTATTCTCGGCAAGGCCTCCTCCGCGCCCGCGCGACTGGAAGCCCAAAATGAATCCGGTGTCAGATTCACGATACCCATAATCTTTACCATAGTGCAAAAATACTAAGAACTTGTTTAAGAAGCTGTAAAAAATATATCCTATCTTTGCGTCCATGCTGATAGTATTGGAAGGTCTTGACGGGGCGGGGAAATCCACCCAGGTGAAGATGCTCGGGGAGTATCTCCGCAGTGTCCGCCCCGAGCTTGAGTACATACATTTCCCGAGATACGACGCTCCGGTGTACGGGGAGCTGATAAGCAGGTTCCTGCGCGGGGACTTCGGCTCAATCGAAGAAGTGCACCCGCAACTGGCGGCCCTGCTTTTCGCCGAGGACCGGCACGGCGCCGCGCCGATGATAAGAAAAACCCTCGAAGAAGGCGGCACGGTGCTGCTGGACCGCTATGTCTATTCCAATATCGCATACCAGTGCGCCAAACTCCGCTCCGAGTGCGAGGCGGAAAAACTCCGTCAATGGATACTTGATACGGAGTACGGGCAGTTCGGTCTGCCCCGGCCCGACCTCAATCTCTTTCTCGACGTTCCGATTGATTTCGTGGAGAAAAGCCTTTCTTCCCCAAGAGGCGGAGAGGGCAGGGAATATCTGCACGGGGGGAGCGACATCCACGAGGCGGACATGGACTTCCAGCGCAGAGTAAGAGACTTCTACCGCAGGCAGGCTTCGTCAGACCCGAAATTCATCCCTGTCGGCTGCTCGGACGAGGACGGAAGAATGCTCGCCCCCGAGCTGATTTTCAACAAGATAAAGAAAATCTATGAGGATAGTACGCAGAATTAGCACCCTGCTGATAGGCTTCGTGTTCTTCGGTGCGGGCCTGCTCAAGCTTATGGATCCCGTCGGGGCCGGACTGGTCGTGGAAGAATATTTCAAATTTCTGCATCTGGGATTCCTCCGCCCGCTGTCATATTTTACCGGTGCCGCGGGAGCTCTGGGCGAGACGCTCCTCGGGGCCGCGCTGATATGCGGCGTCTGGAAGAGAGTGAGCGGAATTATCACGCTCGCCGTACTCTCGGCATTCACCCTCCTCACTCTGGTGCTGCTCATTTTCAACCCGTCCATGGAGTGCGGCTGCTTCGGCGAAGCCGTTCACCTGAGCCATCTTCAGAGTTTTCTGAAAAACGTCGCGCTTCTTGCGCTGTGGGCGGCGGCCTTCCTGCCTCCTGGCAGTCAGGAGCCTACGCGCAAGGTGAAATATGTCAGTTTCAGCATCAGCTGCATCTCCGTATGTCTGTTCTTCCTGTATTCGGCCCTGTCGATTCCGCTGGTGGATTTCACGGACTACAGGAGCGGTTCGGAGCTTGAGGCGGAGACTTTCTCGTTCAGCAATGCGGACGGCGAGTATGCCGACTCCCTCGCGTTCGGGAGCAGAGCGCTGATCGCCTCGGTGTATGACCCCTCAAAGATGCCCTCCAGAGGATGGGACAAGCTCTCCGGCCTGATGCGCACCGCCTCGGCGGACGGCTATACCGCGATTCTGCTGGCCGCATCCTATCCGGAGGAAATTTCATCTTTGGCAGGCTCCGACCTGCTGCCATACACCTATTTCGCAGACCGCAGGACGCTTCTGACGCTCAACCGCTCCAACGGAGGCCTCAGCTATGTGTCCGACGGGCAGATCATCCACAAGTGGTCGCACAACCGTCCTCCCAAAAAGGATGAGCTGAAGGCCCTGCTGGCCGCCGACCCCACGGAAGAGATGATCAACCGGACGAGTTCGGACAAGCTCAGGCTTCAGGGCTTCCTGCTGTATGTCTTCGCGGTGATGCTGCTGCTGTAAACTTGTCCGGCGAAACACCCTTTTGCCGGACAAAATTGCTGGCAGATAGATAGAGGATGAGGTGCGAGTGCAGGAGCGAGTATAAACAAAAACAAGTCGCTGCAAGACAGCGACTTGTCAAAATTCGTAGCGGGGAGAGGACTCGAACCTCTGGCCTCCGGGTTATGAGCCCGACGAGCTA
>CAVHNN010000026.1:0-27715 GCA_963637465.1 Paludibacteraceae bacterium | reverse complement strand
CGTGCAGGATGCCGCCGCTCCAAGCAGGAGAAACGCAGCAGCAATTCTTAAGAATCTATTGTAAAATGTCACCATTCAATATTGACTTAAACCACGGGAGAATTTTGACAAGCCTCCCGTGGCAAGTGACGTTTTTTATTCTGTGTCTGTATTTTTATAACCATCGCGAAGAGCTTCTCCGTCCTGCACGAAAGTAGTGCCTTCATCCCAATCCCTGACGGTCAAGGTGAAGTTGACCTTGCCCTTGCTGTTGACAACGTTCACGGTATAGAGATAGTTGCGCTTGAGGGTAATCTTGCTACCATCAGTGGTCTGGAGCGCAATCTCCTTCGTGACTGCCGAACCAGAGCCAACCTGATAAGTGATTTCAATGGAAGGAACATTACTCTCCGTATTCAGCTGCTCATAAGAGTAAATCACCTTGTCATACTCCGGATAGCGGCTGTTTGCATCCACGACGGCGTCGCCATTAAGAGGAAGCGTCTTGTAAGGCGTATCGCCTGATGTGGCGGTTGTAGAATCATACGTCTTGTCTTCGAAACTGGTGTTGCCAGTCGAAGTCTCAAGGGTGGACTTGTTGGCGCGGTTCTTTAGGACAATGCTGTTGATCTTGACACCGCTCGCCTTGTTCACGACATCGATTCTCGCCATCGCACGGGTCAGAGTGACCGTCTTGGATGACAAGTCAAGTCCAGCGCTGGTGACGGTGCCGCCGATGTAGTCGCTGGTCATAAGCATAGGCTTGGTCGCGGGATCCTCCTCCACCACCAGAGCCTTGAACTCCGCCACGGTCGCCACGGCCTTGATTTTGGATAGAAGCCCCTCCCCCGGGTTCGCAACGAAGCAGAACTGATAGTTGCCGGCACCGAGGTTGAACTTATAGGTAACATCCTCACTAAAAGCAGCGTTTTCGCTGTTAAGTGCATCGCTGAGCAGTTCAATCACCTTGACATAGGTATCGCTGTCCTCTTCCGCTCCCTCTAATATGGCGGCCGACGAGCTGCTCTCCACGCTGACATCCTTGAATATCACCGCGTAAAGCGTGCCTACAGCCTTTTCGTTAGTTGTAGCCTTGTCGGCATCTGTCGAAACCTCGTCCCCAACGGCACGGGTAATCGCAGATTTCGAGCTGAACACAACACGAACCACGCCTTCTGCGGAATCATTCCTATCCATATCAAGCTCCTGTGAGCAGGCCCCGAAGGCAAGCAGCAGCGCTGCCGCCATCATTCCATATATGATTTTATTTTTCATATCCATCTCTGATTAATCTTCATTATTCGTAAGCACGAGATCACTGTCGATGGTCTCGCCTTCTGTCCATTCCGCCACCTTGAATGTCGCCTTAACTTCTCCCTGGCTTACGGTAGAACCGTCACCAAGCTGGATGGTATAGAGATAGTTGCGCTTCGCAGGCACATAATTGGCGCCGTCATAGAAAGAAACGGTCACTTCACCTGTTTTCGCGGTGGTGCCGTCAAAAACCGTATACCCAATGGTCACCTTCGGTGATGTCGTGGCGGATGACGACTGCTCGTAGAGATAGAGAGCGCGTTGGGTGTTGATTTTCTTTATTTCCTCCGCACCCTCCGCATCACTTGAATCATCATAAACGATGCCTACAATTGACGCGCCATTTACTGTATTGGATTTTTTCAGCTTCGTCTGATACTCTTTCAAAGGATTGATTGTAAGAGACCGAGTAAGGGAGCCGGGCTCATTGACGGTGCCCGAACCGGAGTTCAGACAGCTGCTCTCATTTGCGTTCGTAATCTGCACGCTCGTGATGATAAGATCGGGAGCGTAGTTGCAGATGTCGATACGGGACACGGTGCGGACAAGCTCTACGCTGAGGTCAAGTCCATACGGGGTCAAGGCTGCCGTTGCATCCGTGATGGCGGACATAGGGAAGCTCTTAGTGTCGCCGCCAACCAGAGCGTCGGCGCTTACCTGTGTACCCTCAGTACTCCCGTCCTCATCTGTCAACGTCGCCGTCGCAAGAACAGTCCTGAAAGTGGCGAGGGTCGTCTTATTGATTTCCACAGTCGGAGTATCATTGGCAATGACGCCGACACGAACCTTTTTCCCTATCAGACCGGCAGGGATGTCCAGAGAGCAGGTGGTGGTGCTGTTCGCATCCGTTCCCTGAGTGAACGCGATGCTGCCGTCTGAGCCGTCAGTAGTGAATTTGGTCGTGCTGTACAGCGTATAATTGTTCTCGTTTGTTGTGCTTCCCTCCTCGAAGATATAAACGTTGAGATAGTTTATCGTCCGCTCATCGGATTCATCTTCAACGCTTCCCTTCACCACTATGCCCTCCGGCGAAGGAGTCTTGAGGGTGATGTTGATCTTGGGGTTTTCGAGAGTCTTGTCGGGATTGATGTCCGAAAGCTTCTCGTTGCTGCACGCTGCGGCCGCGAGGACAGCGCCCCCGAGCAGCAGCGATTTTGTCAAAATACTTTTTGTCATAATTTAAAACATTTATAATCAATATTTCATATAATCTCTTCTAACCGAAAGTTCCTCCGTCTATCCAGTCATTGATCGCCGCCTCGAAGCCCTGGTTCACCTCTATGCTCCCGTCTGGCCGTATGAGCAGACGAATCTCGTACTCCTGCACCGGGCTCTGCGAGGGATACCAGCCCCACTGCCGGAACACATATCCCAAATCCACCGTCTTCGAGGCCTGAACCCCGTCGTGGCAGAGGTAGAGCCGGGGCATATCCCTGTCCGTCCAGCGCAGCGTGACCAAAGTGGCGGTCAGAGTGAAACGGCGCAGCCGCACATCCTCCAGCAGCGACCCGGTGTAGCTCTCCACCGGAGGGAAACTGTGAACGTCGATGCCGTAGGCGTTGTCCCCAAACATCTCCATCCCCGTACCTATCCCGTCCAGACGGAAACTGTATCCGTCCGAGAACGGGGGGATGAGCTTCCACTCCACCTTCACCCTCAGCACGCAGTGCACGTTCGACATCTCCCCGAGGAAGCTGTTCGAGTCTCCCGGCACTATGGTGAAGGCACATTCGCCCCGATAGAGCCTGTCGCCGCTGCGAAAGACCCTCCCCTCCTCCGATGACGGGTAGAGGTCGTCCACCTTCAGCCGGAACTCTTCCAGCCCCTGCTCCGCATATCCCGTCAGAGTGCCGTAGTCCTCCAGATTGCCGATTGCGATGAGCGTGTAGCCGCCCGCTTCCAGCGTCTCTATGCTCACCCGCATCGGATAATCCTTCAGATGGGGCAGCTCCCCAAGGAAATCGCCGTTCCCGCTGAAAAGGAAATAACGCACCGAAGTGATATACTCCGAGAAACGGTCCCTGCCTCTGTAGAGATAGCGGAAACGCACCATATTGAGGTCGCAGCACTCGTCGCGCCAGTCCGCAAGACTGCACGAAGCGAGCACGAGACAGCTCAGCAGCGTGAGGAAACATCTCAGGCGCCTGCCGCGACGCGTCCGTTCTGAGCGTATCATTCCTCATATTCCTCCTCTCCATCCGTCTTGTCATCGCCTGCTTCAGCCCCGGAGCGGGAGGACGAAAGAACCGCGTAGTCCAGCTTCACCTCCACCCTGCGCAGCGGCGGGAAGAGGTCCCGCAGCATCCTGCGATACGGCTGTCCGCCCCGCAGCTTCATCAGACGCAGCTCCCGCCCCTCGAAGATGCCGTAGATGTCGATGATGGACAGGATCTGAGCCTTCTCCGGCATGTCGCTCTCTTCCACGGCGGAGCGCAGACCTTCCCAGTCCTCGCCCATACCGCTCACGGATACGGGAAGGGATAACGGAAGCCCGTATCGCACCATCAGATAATCCCGTATGCCGCCGGCACGCTTGCCGGAGAGTTCCAGATTCTGGATGAAAGTCCCTTCCGGAGAGGCATAGCCGGTGATGGTGACGCCTAAGAGCCTGTACTCATCCGTATTATATATTATCGGAGAAAGCAGGCTGTCCAGCCGCTGCAGCTCCGAGGGGTTGTCTTCGTAGGAAGGATAGACCTCCCAGCGGTTCACGGGGTAATTGAGCCTCACAACGGCGGTAAGGCTGCTCTTGACGGCCTCGCCTCCCTCCTTGGCATCAGAGCCGTCGGGATGGGACAGTCCCTCCACCCGCTCCGGGACGGCGACCGATACGCCGCGCCCTGCAAGGAGATACTCCTCGCAGCAGTCCTCCACTTTCTGAATGACATACAGCCGGCCCTGCAATCCGGACGGCACGGCTATCGCCTCCCGATAGAATATGCTGTCCGAAGCCTCTCTTCCCACCACGTGCAGGCGGGAAGCAACGGAAGACACGAGCCTGCCTCCCCCCGCGCCATTCCACGACAGAGCCTGACGGCGGCGGAGGAACTTGGCTCCCGAAGGGGTGTAGAAGCTCATCTCCGGATAGGAGAGAGTATCGCCCTCCGCAATGAAGAGCGGCAGCGCATGAAGGGATACGGCCCCTTTGAGGCGGCCTTCCGCCGCGCAGGAGAAACTCAGCACGAGGCTGTCGCCCGACCATTCGGCGCTCGGCTCCGTGAGATAGCGCAGCGCCGGACCACGCAGCGAATCCGCCGCATCGCGCCGCACTCCTGCCATTGCAGACAGAGAGCAGATGCACGCTACGAAAAGCGCCGCCGCAGCGATATGCACTAAACCGCGTCCCATAGCCCTCAATAGATATAATAAATCAGAGAGAGTGCGGCCTTGGTCGGGCCGAACCAGTGACGGCTGTAGGAACCTACCTTCTTGCCGCAGTTGCCGCAATTGGACTTGTCGTAGCGAAGATAGACGTAACCAAGGCCCACGGAAGCCTCCACTCCCCAACGGTCTCCCAGAGGCCACTGGTAGCCGTAAGAGGCTCCGGCCCCGGCCGCCCAACCGCTGTAACGGTATTCGTCAAGTGTCGGGATAAAACTCAGCCCGCCCACATTGTACTGCGCCCAGATGGCGTGCAGCCCGACATAGTCCCGCTCAAAAGAGCGGCAGAACCAATATTTGAGTTCCGGCATCACGGCGAGGTGATGTATCTTGGGATTCATGGAGACTCCCTCGTCGGTGTGCCCGGAAGAGGGAAGGTTGAAGGCGTTGTAGCCCAGCGAAGCGGAGAGGGTGTATCGGGATGAGAGTTTCCACTCTACGCCGCCGTTCGGCGTGGTGGTGGCCCAATAGAGGAAATTGGTCCTGAGGCCTGTCTGCTGAGCGAAGCCGGAGAGAGAAAAAAACAGCGGAAGCAGGAAGCAGAACACCCTGCACACCGCCGCCCCGCTACGGGAAAGCCCGCAGCCGCAAGCGGATTCGTCAGTTAATCGCGGTCGTGTGTGTGTGTGTTTACACAAAAATCCCATACTTCCAAACGATTAGCGCTCTTTTTGCCCGATTTCTTACAAATCATCTTATAAACTCTTCCAAGCCCCGGCCCGGCTTCCTTGAGAAAGGCAGTGTCCCGACTCTTCGGGCCGCAAAGATACAAAAAATTCTTAGAAGTTGTTTTTCGCCCGGAAGAATCCCGGCCCCGGATGCCCGCTGTTTGTAAGTATTATGTAATTTTGCAGCGTGGACAAGAACACGCAGACCATACTCAAAGACTACCGCTACTATCTGAAGGTGGAGCGGGGGATGTCCCCCAACACCGTCAGCGCCTACTGCCGCGATGTCCGTGGGTTTCTGGAGACGGGGGGTGAGAATCCGGCGGAAGCCGGGACGGAGAGCGTCGGGGAACACCTCTCCGCATGCAGCCAGGGCCTCTCGGCCCGCTCGCAGTCGCGGCTCATGAGTTCGCTGCGCTCGTTTTTCGACTGGATGATCCTCGAAGGGGACAGGAAGGACAATCCGTGCGACGGAATCGACTCCCCCAAAATCGGACGCCACCTGCCGGACGTGCTCTCCGTCGAAGAAGTGGACGCGATAATGAAATCCGTAAACACTTCCTCCCCGGGAGGACTTCGCGACAGGGCCATTCTGGAGATTCTCTACGGCTGCGGACTGCGCGTCTCGGAAGCGTGCAGCCTGAGAATCTCGGACATATTCATGGAAAAGGGCTTTCTGCGCGTCATCGGAAAGGGGGACAAGCAGCGCCTGGTGCCGATGGGAGAAATGGCGCGGGACGCGCTCTCCGGCTACCTGGCGGCAAAGCCCCGGGCCGCCACGGCGAAAGATTCGGACATCGTCTTTCTCAACCGCTTCGGAGCGAGGATGAGCCGGGTTTCCGTCTTCAACATCGTGCGCCGCCAGGCCCTGCTCGCCGGAATCAGCAAGACCATCTCGCCCCACACCTTCCGGCACTCTTTCGCCACCCACCTCGTCGAGAACGGCGCCGACCTGAGGGTGGTCCAGGAAATGCTCGGGCACGAATCCATCCTCACCACGGAAATCTATACGCACATCGACTCCCGGACCTGGCAGGCGGCCGTCCTGCAGCACCATCCGAGAAAATGAAAAAATAATTACTTTTGCCCGATGAAAAATTTTAGGACAATAGCAGCCTCCGCAGCGCTGATGATGCTGTGCCTTGTGGCCTGCGAGAGGGACGAGCCCGAAGAGAAAGGAGAATACCGGGAAGTGATGATTTACTGTGGGCTGGGATACAACAACCTCAGCACCTACATCCGCGACAACCTCGAGCAGCTCAGTCTGGGCAATCTCCCTTACGCCTCGTCCGACAAGGCCATCGTGGCCTTCTGCCACAACACCGCTCCGGGGGGAGGATATACCGTCAATAATCCCCCGGTGCTCCTGCAGTTCTGCAAGCGGGACGGACAGAACGCAGTCGACACCCTCAAAGTTTACCCGTCCGGGATGAACAGCGCCACGGCGGAGTCCCTGACAAGCGCGCTGACGGACATCCGCGAGCTCTTCCCGTCCCGCAGATACGGGATGGTATTCTCCTCGCACTCCACCGGCTGGACCCCCGTGGGGTATAAAGCCGGAGACGAAGGCACTTCCCTCTGGAGCACCCCCGCAGACAGTCCGCAGGAAGAATTCCCCCTCACCAAGTCTTTGGGCAGCCAGTTTGTCGGCAGCTCGCGCAACAACCTTGAGATGGACATCCGCGACTTCGCCGCCGCCATACCGATGAAGCTGGACTATATCATCTTCGACTCCTGCCTGATGGGCTGCGTGGAAGCGGCATGGGAGCTAAGGGACGTCTGCGACCATCTCGTGTTCTCCCCCACCGAAGTCCTGGCCGAAGGCTTCATCTACAAGACCATGCCATGGTATCTGCTCGCGGGAGCGAAGCCGGACCTGATGAGCGTCTGCAAGGATTACTTCGACTACTACGACTCGCAGAGCGGCACCAGCAGGTCGGCCACCGTGACCCTGCTCGACTGCAGCGGGCTGGAAAGGCTTGCCGAGACCTTCTCGTGGATCGTGTCAGCGCACAGGGAGGGCTTTGACAACATCAGCCGAAGCAACGTGCAACCGTACTTCTACAGCTCCGGCAGCAGCACCAAGGACTGGTTCTACGACCTTCGCGACGCGGCGAGGGAGGCCGGGGCCGACGCCACCGAGCTTTCGCGGCTCGACGCGGCGCTCAACGCCTGCATAAAGTACCACGCGGAGACCGAATATTTCTTCAAGACCCCCCTTGAGAGATGCTGCGGCCTGAGCACCTATCTCCCCTCTCCGACAAGGGAGGAGCTCACCTCATACTACAAGGGTCTGGGCTGGAACCGGGCCGTCGGGCTCGTGGCTGATGAGTAAAATTTGCGCAGAAGCGCGATTTTTTCTATCTTTGCGCGCATTTTAAAACCGCACAGGCGGTTTGGTGCAATGGGATCTGAGAAATCAGATTGAGTAACACATTTTAAAGATTAAAGAAATGCAGCATTTCGAACTTAAAGGCCAGGTCCGCAAGGCGGACGGAAAGGCCGCTCTGAAGGCTCTCCGCAAACAGGGCCTCGTACCATGCAATCTCTACGGCTGCGGCACGGAGAACATTCTCTTCACCGTCAACGCCAAGGAACTCAGCGCCTTGACCAACACCCCGGCCTCATACATCGTGGATCTGGTCATCGACAACGGAACCAAGCAGACCGCGATTCTCCACGAGCTCCAGTGGCATCCTGTTTCCGACGAGTGCCTCCACGTGGACTTCCTCGCGGTGAACGAGACCAAGCCTATCTGCATCAACGTCCCTATCGAGATCACCGGACACGCCGTCGGCGTACAGCAGGGCGGCAAGTTCTTCCAGCCTGCACGCGAGCTGCGCGTCAGCGCCCTTATGGCCAACCTTCCGGACAAGGTAAGCGTGGACATCTCCAATCTCGGACTTGAGAAGAAGATCAAGGCCGGAGACGTCAGCGTCAAGGATGCGACCATCATCAGCGACAAGGACACCATCATCTGCGGAGTCAAGGCCACCCGCAACTCAGCCGCCGCGGCAGCTTAAATCTGACGTTCCGTGTCCGAGAAGACTTATCTCATAGCCGGTCTCGGCAATGTCGGAGCCGAATATTCTTCGACCCGGCACAATATAGGATTCATGACATTGGACACCTGGGCTCAGGCGTCCAATGTCCTTTTTTCTACAGAGCGCTACGGGGACATGGCCAGCGTCAAGGACAAGGGGCGGGAGTTCCTGCTTCTCAAGCCGTCCACCTATATGAATCTCAGCGGCAATGCGCTAAGGTACTGGCAGGGTCGTCTCAACATCCCGACGGAACACATAATGGTCATCTGCGACGACCTCAACCTCCCGTTCGGGACGGCGAGGATGCGCAGGTCGGGCAGCGACGGCGGGCACAACGGGCTGAAGAACATCCAGGAGCTTCTCGGCACCAAGGACTTCGCCCGCACGAGGATAGGCGTGGGACATGACTTCGCGCAGGGGGGACAGGTGGATTTCGTGCTCGGCAAGTTCAGCGAAGAACAGCTGGCGGAACTCCCTGCCATCGAGAAAAAAGTCATCGAAGCCGTCCGCACCTGGGCTCTTGCAGGCATAGAACGGGCTATGACGGCCCTCAACAGCAAGCAAAAAGAGGAAATTTGCAAATAAAATTAGGATTCAAAAAATTCTTTTCATATATTGCGCCCCGTTAGGGCATTGATTATTATCAACATTCTAAAATATAATTTAAAATGGAAACACTCGTAAACAAAATCAAAGAGAACATCGAGCTTTTCGTAGCCAACGCAGAGGCACAGGTTTCAAAGAACAACAAGGCCGCCGGCGCACGCGCACGCAAGGCCGCCCTTGATCTTATGAAAGACCTCAAGGAGTTCCGCAAGGCTTCAATTGCAAAGACAAAGGAATAATCTTCCTGTCGTGATGCAACGCTGATGAATCTTCCTGCATCTATGTTGCAGGTTTAGGTTTTAGTACACGTTTAAAGGGTCGGGGGCCGTGAGGCTGTCCGGCCCTTTGCTTTTTTCAGAAATTCTCACTAACTATGTACGCTAAAATCTGCGGCAAAAGATAAGTTGCCGCAGATTTGGCAAGTTTTTTTAACGATTACTAAACCTTTGCCGGATGAATTTCTGCGCCGCAGTCATACTCGCCGTCTTCAGGATGGCGGTGATTCCCGTCCAGTTCGAGGACAGGAGCTTGACACGCTCCGAGCAGGAGCTCAGAACTTACGTGCAGCAGGCGGAGGACTACTTCAACAGCCAGCCCGGACTCAATGACAGCTACCGTTTCGAACTCGCGCCCGCGGTCTTGCTTCCCAAGCCGGCGGCCTACTACGGAGCCAACTATTCCGACAGAAAGGACGTGCTCCTGCACGAAGCGGTCAGGTACGCCTGCAGCAAGAGCGAGATAGACTTCTCCCTCTACGACAACGATGCCGACGGGAGCGTGGACAACGTATTTCTCATATCAGCAGGACTAAGCGAAGCCGACGGAGCGGGAGAGAACTGGATCTGGCCCCAGCACGGACAGCTCAAGGAACATGGCGGCACGATTGAGGCGGGAGGACGGACGATCAACAGCTTCTGCGTCTGCACCGAGTTCTCCGCAGTGGGGGTCTTCTGCCACGAATTCTGCCACTGTCTCGGACTTCCCGACCTTTACGACACCGACGGAGAAAGCAGCGGCGGGCTCGCCGAAGGCCTGTGGGGGACAGGAATAATGGACAACGGCTGCAAAAACGCCACTCCGCCGGGATTCTGCGCCGTCGATCTGGAAATCCTCGGGACGGGACAGTGCACCCTTCTCAGCAAAGGCAGCCACACTCTCCCCCCGCTCAGAGTTTCGGGACAATATTTCAAGGCGGGCTCCACCGGCGGGGACGAGTTTTTTCTCTTTGAATGTAAAGAAAATCAAGGGCTTGCAATCTACCATATCGACAAGTCCAATCACGATGCCGGATGGTCGGACTACTACAAAAAGGACCTCACGGCGGCGCAGCGCTGGGAACTGTCCCAGATCAACTGCCGCCCCGACAGGCAGTGCGCCGCCCTGCTTGCGGCGAACCCCGGAGAGGGAATACTCTTCTTCGGCCAAGGGGACAGATTCGGCTCCGACAGCTCTCCGGCCTTCAAATTCCAGAGCGACAGCAGTTCCACCCTGGCACTCACCGACATCCGGATCAATCAGGACGGAAGCGTATCCTTCGAAGTCGGGGAGCCGCTCGCCATAAAGAGCTGCACGGTCTTCCAGGATGCCGCCATCATCGGCTGGAAGACGGATGCAAGTGTCAGCAAGATAGCAGCTTACGAAATCAGCTGGAGCGGCCCGTCGGGCAGTTTCAGCACCACTTCCCTCCCGGAGGCGGTCAGCGTCACTCTGACCGGACTCTCGCCGCAGACCTCCTACAGATATACCATACGGATAAAATACAGCGACGGCGGCTCGTCCTCGATAAGCTCGTCCTTCGTCACGAAAAGCTTCCGCAGCGACAGCCACCCCTACATCTATCTCAGCGGCAGCGACAGGAAGGCCGACGGGAGGTTCGTAAAGGGGGCCAAAATTCCGCTGAGAGTGTTCAACGCCCCTCAGGCATCGGAAGTGAAGTGGTACTTCAACGGGGAGAGAATCTCCACGGAAGCCGACGGGTACTACACCATCACGCTCGAGGGCACCCTCAAGGCGGAGATGCTCAACGCCGACGGAAGCACGGACATACTGATAAAGGAGGTAAAGCTATGAAAATAAAGCATTTCACGGCCATCATCATCTCAACGGCGCTGCTTCCGGCAGTGCAGGGCTGCTCCCCGGAAAAATACATGCGCTCCTTCGAGCAGGCCGAAGAGCTGCGGATACAGGTGGGCCGCGACACCCCGTTCAAATTTGACCCCCTCTCCTGCCAGATGTCCTACAACGCCACGAGCCGGGAGTTCAGGGCCTTCACGGACAACATGTCCGACTTTTTCATCGTGAAGATGGACAGAACCCCGTCCTGCGAGGGGGAGACGCTCAAGGCGGACATCACCTGGACCACCGAGACTGACATCCTGACAAGAAAAAATCTCACCCTCGAAGTCATCAGGACCGAGGGTGAGAAATTCTGGCTATGGAGCGACTCCGGCCGGATAGGCGTGAGCGTGGTGGTTTTAGAATGACAGGGCTATCTGGATGAAGTCGTCAGCCTTGAGGGCCGCGCCTCCGATGAGCCCGCCGTCGATATCCTTCTGCGCGAAGAGCTCCTTGGCGTTGGACGGCTTGCAGGAGCCGCCGTACAGGATGGTCACGTCCTCGGCTACGGCCTGTCCGAACTTCTCGGCAAGAGTCTTGCGGATGTGGGCGTGAATCTCCTCGGCCTGCTCCGCAGTGGCGGTTTTGCCGGTGCCGATGGCCCATACCGGCTCGTATGCCACGATGACATTCTTCATGTCCTCGGCGGAGAAATTGTAGAGAACGTTCTTGATCTGGGCGTCGCAGACATCGAAGTGTTTGCCGGCCTCCCTTTCTTCGAGGTTCTCTCCCACGCAGAGGATGACTCCGATTCCGGCCTCAAGCGCGAGCTTCACCTTCACCACGAGCTTCTCATCGGTCTCCCCGTAATACTGGCGGCGTTCTGAATGTCCGAGAATCACCCACTTGCAGCCCACGGCCTTGATCATGTCGGCCGACACCTCTCCGGTGTACGCCCCGCTGACGTGATCCGCGCAGTTCTGGGCGGAAAGCTCGACCCTTGAGCCGGCAAGGTTCTTGCCCACGGCGCAGAGGTGAGTGAAAGGAGGAGCCACGATAAGTCCCACGTTCTCAGGTACCTTGGCCGACTTCTCGGCCACGGCCTTTGCAAGTTCAATTCCTTCAGGCTTGATGGTGTTCATCTTCCAGTTGCCTGCTACAATCTTCTTTCTCATAATATGTAATCTTTAAAATACTACTACTCTACTGTCACCGATTTGGCGAGGTTGCGCGGCTGATCGACATCGCGTCCCTTGGCGATGGCTACGTGATAGGCCAGCAGCTGCAACGGCACGACGGAGAGGATAGGCACGAAGCACTCCTCCGTATCCGGAATCTCGAAGCACCAGTCGGATATGCCGCTGACATCCTTGTCCCCTTCCGTGACTATGCTGATGATCTTGCCCTTGCGAGCCTTTACCTCCTGTATGTTGCTCAATATCTTGTCGTAGTGCCCCCTCTTCGGAGCGACGACCACCACCGGCATCTCCTCGTCGATGAGGGCGATCGGGCCGTGCTTCATCTCCGCCGCCGGATAGCCTTCGGCGTGGATGTAGGAAATCTCCTTGAGCTTGAGAGCCCCTTCGAGAGCCACAGGATAGTTGTACCCGCGCCCGAGATACAGGAAATTGTGGGCATATGTAAACGTCTTCGCGAGCTCGGCTATCTCGCCGTCGTGCTCCAGAATCTTGGAAATCTTGTCCGGAATGGTCTGGAGTTCATTCACAAGCTGGGAGCGGCGCTCATCGGTGACGGTGCCGAGCTGCTCGGCGATGCTCAGGGCTATCAGGAAGAGCGTCGTCACCTGGGCGGTGAACGCCTTGGTGGAAGCCACGCCTATCTCCGGGCCGATGTGGGTATAGCAGCCGGTGTCGGTCTCACGGGCGATGGAAGAGCCCACGACGTTGCAGATTCCGAAGAGGAAAGCCCCGGACTCCTTCGCGAGCTTGATGGCCGCAAGGGTGTCGGCGGTCTCTCCCGACTGGGAGATGGCGATGACTACGTCCTCAGGGGAAATCACCGGCTTGCGGTAGCGGAACTCCGAAGCATACTCCACGTCCACGGGGATGCGGGTCAGCTCCTCGATGATGTATTTTCCTATCAGGCCGGCGTGCCACGAAGTGCCGCAGGCGCAGATCACGAAGCGCTTCGCTCCGAGGATGCGCTCCCTGTTGTCAATTATGCCCGAAAGCTTGACGGTGCCGAGCTCGGGATGAAGCCTGCCCTGCATGGAGGCTTTCAGCGTCCTCGGCTGCTCGAATATCTCCTTGAGCATGAAGTGCGGGAAGCCCCCCTTCTCGATTTCGCTGAGGCTCATCTCAAGCTGCCGCACCACCGGGGTCTGCTCGACGCTCTTGAGATCCGTTATGCGGAGCTCCTTGCCGCGCCGGATGTAGGCGATCTGCCCCTCGTCCAGATAGACCACCTTGTTGGTGAATTCGATGATAGGCGAAGCGTCGGAACCCACGAAATATTCGTCCTCCCCCACTCCCACGACGAGCGGGCTGCCCTTGCGGGCGGCAATCATCTTGCCCGGCTCGCTCTTGTCTATGATCACGAGAGCATAGGCCCCCACCACATTCTGGAGAGCCAGCGGCACCGCCTCGTCGAGGCTGATTTTGTGCGAATCCATGATATACTGGACAAGCTGGATCAGCACCTCCGTATCGGTCTGGCTCGCAAAATGATATCCATGCCTGGTCAGCTCCGTGCGGAGAGGCAGGTAATTCTCGATGATTCCGTTATGTATTATGGCAAGCTTGTGATTTTCAGAGCAATGCGGATGCGCATTGGCATCGCTCGGCTCCCCGTGGGTGGCCCAGCGCGTATGGGCTATACCCGTCGTGCCGCTGACATCCTTCCCCCCGGCGACCCTTTCGAGGTCCTTGACCTTGCCCCTGGTCTTATACACGGACAGCTCGCCGTCGTCGTTTATCAGCGCCACTCCGGCGCTGTCGTAACCCCTGTATTCAAGTCTGGTGAGTCCTTTTATCAATATCGGGTAGGCCTGCCTGCCTCCCACGTATCCTACGATTCCACACATAGCTTTTAAGTTTCCTGTCAATAATCCATATTATCCATAAGTTCGTCCAGCTGCCGGCGATCTTTCTTGGTCGGGCGGCCGCTGCCCCTGTCCCGCTGAAGCACGATGGTCTCGCGGGGGGCGCGAAGTTTCTCAAGTTCGGAGTCGGGAGTCTGATTCTCGGCATACTGGGGGACCATCTGGGCTCCCATGCGGGATTCCGTGAGCTGGAGCACCCTGTATGTAAAGAGGGCCGAGCCCTTGCGCACCTCCAGCCTGTCCCCGCATTTGACCGCCTTCGAAGGCTTGGCCGCCGTCCCGTTGAGTTTCACCTTGTTGCCGTTGCAGGCATCGGAGGCTTCGCTCCGGGTCTTGAAGACCCGGATGGCCCAGAGATATTTGTCCAGCCTGACGCTTTCCACCATCAGTCGAGATAAAGCGCGTGACGTACTTCGGAAGCCGCCTGCGCCCCGCGAAGATATTCGAGAATGGCAAGACCGAACGCCGGGGCGTGTCCCGCCGAACGTCCGGTAATCACCCTTCCGCAGACCTCATACGGCTGCGCGGTGAATACGCCCCCTTTGGCGATGAGGGCATCCTCGAAGCCGTCGAAGCAGGTGAATTTCAGCCCTTCCAGGCCGTCGAGCTGACTGAGCACCAGTCCCGGAGCCGCACATATCGCGGCCACGGCGCCGCCCTCATCATAATGCTCCTTCATCAGGCGGATTAGCTCCTCGCAGCCGGCGAGCTTCTTCGAACCCGGCATCCCTCCCGGGAAAATCATCATGTCCTTGTCGCAGACAGGTCCGTCAACCCCGCCAAGGCCTGACAGATACGAGTCGGGGGACACGGCGACCCCGTGTGAGGAAAGCACGGAGGGAACGTCGTCGATCGCTGTCAGCTCGACTTCCACTCCCCCTCTGCGCAGCACGTCGCAGACGGCAAGAGCCTCCATATCCTCGAAACCGTCCGCTATAAATATTCTTACTCCCTTCATAGTCTCTATATCAATTTATCATCGTCCTCGGGAAGAGTCGCACTCACGCCCGGATTGATGTACTCGTCCTTCTCGACCCTGTTGACTACGGCGCTCAGAAGGACGGTTCCCCGCTCGGACGGCACTATGGCGAAGTCTTCGCACTCCGCCGGCACGAGCAGGAGTTCTCCCTTGGCGAGCGGGCAGGACTCCGTCCCGTTCGGGCTGAGGTTCTGCACCACGGCCTCACCCTCCACGCAGCAGAGCAGCGTGAAAGTGCCCTCGTCCCCGGCCTTTACCCGCATCGGAGACGAAAGCTTCAGCCTGTCCACCGTCATCTGCGGAATGTCCGCGAGATTGTCAGCGTCCGGGCAGAAGGCTCTGAACCTGCGGTAGTTTATGAAGTCCATCGCATCGACCGCAGTCAGCGCGGGGTCGAACTGCTCCTCGGAAACGTCGCCGCCCCAGCCACAAAGACAGAAATCCAGCGGGGAGGACTCCCCTATCTCCAGAATCTCCACATCCCCGAAAGCGGCATGCGGCGTGCCGGACGGAATCAGCAGGCTCTGCCCCGGGTAGGGGGCGATGATGTTGAGAAGCTTCTCCACACTGCCGTCGGCACAGCTCCCGTAGAAAGCGGAAGCGTCGCAGTCGTCACGGAAACCCAGCGCGATGCCCGAACCCTTTCCGGCCCGGAGCACGTACCAGAGCTTTTCCTTGCCGAGAAGGTCATATCTCTGCCCTGCCGTCACGTCATCGGGATGCACCTGCAGGGGCATGCGGCCCCTTACCGTGAGTTTCCTTACGCACAAGGGGAACTGCCTGCCGAAGAACTCGTAGGCCTTCTCTCCGGGAATCCTGTCGAAATAAGTGTCCATCAGCTCTCCGATGCTGTTGCCGGCAAGCCAGCCTTCACGCACGAGAGAGTCGCGATAGCCGAGGTCGGCGAGCTTGAACTCCTCCGTCCCCCAGCTATAGTCGTTCTGCACGGAGCAGAACTTCATAGGATATAAGCTCCTTTCTTCCATATCCGGACAAGATGCAAATATAGTGATTTTTGCCGGACTTAAGTCGACTTCAGCCGCGATGAAGAGAAGAATGCGATGACAAAGCCTATGAGCGTGACTCCGAGCGCGCTCAGCAGCATGTCAGGGAGCTGAAATTCCACGGGATAGGCCTGGATGAAGAAGCCCTGCGGCATCTTGATAAGACCGAAATGCTGCTGGAGCAGAGTGAGCCCGACCCCGAAGAGCAGGCCGACGGCAAGACCCGAGAGCGAAATCATCCACCCCTCAAGCAGAAAAACGCGGCGCACGAGCGACCCCCGCGCCCCCATGGCACGCAGCATCGCGATATCCTCCCGCTTCTCGACAATGAGCATCGAGAGGGAGCCGAAGATGTTGAAAGCCACGATGATGACGACAAAAAGCAGAATCGCGAAAATAACCAGTTTCTCGTATTTCATCATCTTGTAGAGGGACCTATTCTGCATATACCTGTCCTCAACCGTGAAGAGCGGCCCGAGAGCGGAGCTGACCTCATCTTTCAGACGGGGAACGTCAACCCCCGGGGCGACGCGCAGCTCCAGACTTGAAACCGCCCCCTCCCTTCCCACAAGAGAGCGCATGACCTCTATCGGCACCACGACAAGAGACGCATCCGTCTCGGAGCTGATGCTGAGGAGACTGCCCACCACAAGGCTCTCGCTCCCCAGCTCGGACGAAGGCGAAAAGAGCTGATCATCCTCCCCCAGCTTGGGATAATAAATCAGCAGATGCTCAAGAAAACGCGGATTTATGCCCATATCATAGGCAAGACCCACCCCGACCGATGCCTGCGAGAGCTCCCCCCTGTGAAGAGAAAATGTCCCCGAAGTCACGTGCGAAGAGAGCGGAGAGGATTCTTCATAGACCCTGTCCACCCCCTTTGCCACCGCGACCCCCTGCCTGTCGCCGTAAGTCATAAAGACCTGTCTTTCAAGCACGGAGGAAAGACTCTCCACCCGGCCATCGGAGGCGAGAGCCTCAAAAACGTCCCCCTCGGGGACGAAAAGACCTCCCCCCGCAGGAACTATCCGCAAATCCGGGGAGAGGTCAGACATGTTGGAACGGATAATGGCGTCGAAGCCATTGTACACCGACAGGATCAGAATGAGGGCGGCCGTGCCGACGGCAATCCCGGCGGCGCTGATCGCGGAAATCACGTTGATGACGTTGTGCGACTTCTTCGCGAACAGATAGCGGAATGCTATGAACAGGCCCGCATTCAAGCTCTATTTCTTCAAGAGTTCTTCTATATGCGCCGCATAGTCGAGCGTCGTGTCCTGATAGAAGTCTATCTCCGGGACTATGCGGAGCTGCGAGGCCACCGCCCGGCCCAGAGCACCCCTGAGAGAGCGTTTCTCCTCCTCAAGACGCGCGAGCGCCCCCGGAGCCTTGTCCGAAGGGAAGATGCTGACATACACCTTGGCTATGCTCAGGTCGGGGCTGACCCTGACCTCGCTCACGGTAACCATGCACCCGTCAAAGGCCGCCATTCCCCGGCTTCTGATGATCTCGGCCAGATCGCGCTGCAGTTCGCGGGCGACCTGAAGCTGTCTTTTGCTTTCCGGCCTATCCATTGACGATGATGATATAGTAGTCCTTCTTGCCTTTCTGGACAAGTATGTATTTGCCGTCTATGATGTCGTCCTCCGTGAGAGAGCGGGCGATGTCGGACATCTTCTCCTTGTTGAGACTGAATCCGTTCTGCTGGATCATCTTGCGGGCCTCGCCCTTGGACGGGAAGACGGAAGTCTCCACGGCGAGAGCGTCAAGTATCCCGAGAGGCAGCTTGTCGCGGCTGATATTGAACGTCGGCACCCCGTCGAACACGGCAAGGAAGGTCTTCTCGTCCAGGGACTTCAAATCCTCGGCCGTGGCCTTGCCGAAGAGCATCTGCGAAGCGGCCACCGCCGTCTCGTACTCCTTCTGTCCGTGCACCATGACGGTCACCTCGCGCGCGAGAATCTTCTGGAGCTCGCGCTTCTCCGGGCACTGCTCGTGCGCGGCGATAGCCCCCTCGATGGTATCGCGGTCGAGCATCGTGAATATCTTGACATAGCGCTTGGCGTCCTCGTCGCTGACGTTGAGCCAGAACTGGTAGAACTGATACGGGGAGGTGCGCTCGGCGTCGAGCCAGATATTGCCCTTCTCAGTCTTGCCGAACTTACCGCCGTCGGCCTTGGTGATCAGCGGGCAGGTGAGAGCGAAAGCCTCGCCCCCGCAGGTGCGGCGTATAAGCTCCGTCCCCGTGGTGATGTTGCCCCACTGGTCCGCGCCTCCGAGCTGGAGCTTCACTCCCCTGTGCTGATAGAGATACAGAAAATCATAGCCCTGCAGGAGCTGGTAGGTGAATTCGGTGAATGACATCCCCTCGGAAGAATCACGGCTGAGCCTCTTCTTGACCGAATCCTTGCTCATCATATAGTTCACCGTGATGAGCTTGCCGATGTCGCGGGTGAAGTTGATGAAAGTGTAGTCCTTCATCCAGTCGTAGTTGTTGACCAGTTCCGCCCTGTTCGGCGCGTCCGAGTTGAAGTCCAGGAAACGGGCGAGCTGATCCTTGATGCACTTCACGTTGTGGGCGAGCGTCTCCTCGTCCAGCAGGTTGCGCTCCTGACTTTTCATCGAAGGGTCGCCTATCATCCCCGTCGCGCCTCCGACAAGGGCGAAAGGCTTATGGCCGCAGGCCTGGAAATGCTTGAGTATCATTATGCTGACCAGATGCCCGATATGGAGAGAATCTCCGGTCGGGTCAATCCCGACATAAGCCGACGCCGGGCCTTTCATCAACTCCTCTTCTGTCCCGGGCATGATGTCGTGGATCATACCCCTCCACTTGAGTTCCTCGATAAAATTCTTCATTTCTGTCTTCTCTTTTGTTTTTGAGCATGCAAAGTTACACAAAAACCGCAAGCCGTAAAAGAAATCACGACCTGCGGGGCATAAGTCTTCTTCGTTACTTACTAATCGCGGTTGTTGGCTATCGCGATATAATAGAAGAGCGTCGCAAGGGAGCCGAGAGCGGCCACCACGTAGGTGTATGCGGCCCACTTGAGAGCGTCTTCGGCCATCGGCCTCGTAGTCTCGTCCACGATTCCGGCCCCGTCAAGCCACTGGACAGCCCGCTGGCTGGCATTGATCTCCACCGGCAGCGTTATGAAGCTGAAGAGGGTCGTCATCGCAAAGAGGATTATGCCCGCCCACAGCAGCGCCGGAAATCTGTCCACCATGATCACGCCCAGCAGGAGTATCCACGAGACGGTGTTGCTCGCGAAAGTCACCACCGGAACGAGGGCGGAGCGCAGTCTCAGGGGAGCGTAGCCCTGTGCATGCTGGATGGCATGCCCCGTCTCGTGGGCGGCCACGGCGCATGCCGCGATGGACGCGCTGCCATAGACGGACTCGCTGAGGTTGATGGTCTTGTCCTGAGGATTGAAGTGGTCGGTCAGGCGGCCGGAGACGGACTGCACCGTCACGTCATCTATGCCGTTCTGCCGGAGCATGAGACGGGCTATGTCAGCCCCGGTGAGGCCGTGCGGCGACGGCACCTTGGAATATTTGGCGAAGCGGCTCTGCAAGGTCGATTGAATGAGCCAGGAGAGCAGCATCACAGCTATAACTATAAACCAGATCATATATCTAAAATATTACTGAATCAATCATTTAAGCCCCATCGGGGCGGGAATCAATATACAAAGGCTATGCCGAAGACTATCCGGAAATCGTCCCGGGTGTAGTTGTTGGTCCAGATGAGAAACTCATAATTCCCTACCGCCCAAGAACATCCGAGGGCAAGATCAGGAACGGAGTCGAACCTCCACGAGTGAATCGTGCCCGCCATGGGGTTCAGGACCGTGCCGTTCGGGAGCGGAAACTTGGCTCCGAGATACAGCCAGTGCTCGATGTCCGCCATTTTGTCAGTATGCACTGTCCACAAGCTGTTGGAGAGCCAGTAGTACTTGCCCTCGGGGTCGAAGGCCCCGTGCATATACAGCCCGCTGGTAATGTAGGAGAAGCGGTGAGAGTCGCTCAGGGAGAAGGTCGGGCTCGTCTGTACGCCCACGTTGAAATAATTGCTCTCGTAGAAGCCGGCCCTGAAAGTGTAGCCGGAATACACCCCCGTCGGGCAGGTGTACAGTTCAAGTCCGACCGCAGTCTTGCCGATACCGTACTGGAAAGTAGTGAAGGTCTCCTGGAAGTTGACCGCAGGGCGGAACTTGACGGAATGATAGCCGAAGAGCTTTCCGTCCCCGGGAGCGGGGGCGTAGAACGGGACCTGGGACAGGGCGCAGACGCATTTGAGCATCAGAGCTAGCGTCAAGAGAAAACTCAAACGTCTTGTATTCATGGCACGCATCGGTTTACATGAGTTTTTTGTAGCGGAATCTGGTCGGCTCCGCATTCCCAAGGCGGGCCTTGCGGTTCTCCTCATATTCGGCATAATTGCCCTCGAAGAACACCACCCGGCCATCCCCTTCGTAAGCGAGGATATGGGTGGCCACCCTGTCGAGGAACCACCGGTCGTGGCTGATCACCACGGCGCAGCCGGCGAAGTTCTCAAGGCCGTCCTCCAGGGCACGGATGGTGTTGACGTCCACGTCGTTGGTCGGCTCGTCGAGAAGCAGCACGTTGCCCTCGTCCTTGAGCGTCAGCGCGAGGTGCAGACGGTTGCGCTCCCCTCCGGAGAGCACGCCGCAGAGCTTTTCCTGATCCGCGCCGCTGAGGTTGAAACGCGACACCCAGGCACGGGCGTTGATATCCCTGTTGCCGAGACGCACCCACTCGGAATCTCCGGCGATGGTCTCATATACGGTCTTGTCCGGGTCGATGCTCTTGTGCTGCTGGTCCACGTAGGAAATCTTGACCGTCTCCCCGATTTCGATGGTCCCGCAATCCGGCTTTTCAGCACCCGTTATCATACGGAAGAGAGTGGTCTTTCCCGCTCCGTTGGGGCCTATGACCCCCACGATGCCGGCAGGAGGGAGGGAGAAGGACAGATGCTCGAACAGCACCCTGTCCCCGTAGGCCTTGGACACGTCGTGGAACTCGATGACCTTGTCTCCGAGACGCGGCCCGTTCGGGATGTATATCTCAAGTTTGGCTTCCTTCTCGCGGACATCGGCGGAGGCGAGCTTCTCGTATGCGCCGAGCCTGGCCTTCTGTTTGGCCTGCCGGGCCTTCGGAGCCATCCGTACCCATTCAAGCTCGTGCTCGAGGGTCCTGCGCCGGCGGCTTTCCTGCTTCTCTTCGAGTTCGAGGCGCCTAGTCTTCTGCTCCAGCCATGAACTGTAATTGCCCTTCCACGGGATGCCTTCCCCACGGTCCAGCTCCAGTATCCACCCGGCCACGTTGTCGAGGAAATAACGGTCGTGCGTCACCGCAATCACAGTCCCCTTGTATTGTCTGAGATGGGCTTCCAGCCACTGGATGCTCTCGGTGTCGAGGTGGTTGGTAGGCTCGTCGAGCAGGAGCACGTCCGGTTCGCGCAGCAGCAGGCGGCACAGGGCGACCCTCCTGCGTTCTCCCCCGGAAAGCACGGAAATCTTCGCGTCCGCCGGAGGGCAGTTCAGGGCGTCCATCGCCCTTTCGAGCTTCGACTCGAGCTCCCATCCTCCCAGATGCTCTATCTGCTCGGAGAGCTCGCCCTGCCTTTCTATGAGGGCGGCCATCGCATCGTCGTCCATGGGCTCCATAAACTTGAGGGAGATCTCGTTGTACTCGTCGAGCACGTCCTTGACCTGTTGAACACCCTCTTCCACGACCTCGATGACGGTCTTGTCCGGATCCATCTGAGGTTCCTGCTCAAGGTAGCCGACGGAATAGCCCGGCGCCCATACGACTTCTCCGCGATAGGACTTCTCCACGCCCGCGATTATCTTCAGCAGGGTGGATTTTCCGGAGCCGTTGAGACCGATGATGCCGATCTTGGCCCCGTAGAAGAACGAGAGGTAGATGTCTTTGAGGATCGTCTTGTTGTTGTGCGGCAGGACCTTGCCCACGCCGTTCATTGAGAAAATGATCTTTTCGTCTGCCATATCCGTATTTTTTACAACAAAAATACGGAATAAGATGCGGTTTTGAAACAATTCCCCTCTTTTCTTGCAGCCCACCGTTTTTCAAACGATGACCGGTCAGATGCTGCGCAAGGTGAAGCGGAAACCGAGCCCTCCCCCGCTCACGCGGTAGGCATAGATGCCGCCCTTGTGGAAGCGCACGGCGTTGCGCACTATCGACAGTCCGAGCCCCGAACCCCCTACCTGCCTGGCCCTGTCGGCGTCGATGCGGTAGAAACGCTCGAATATCTTCTCCAGCTGGTCGCTCTCCACCCCGCGGCCCGTGTCATGGTAGTCGAGGCTGTACTTCCCTCCCCCGCACGCGACCCCCGAGACGCTGATGCGGCAGCCGTCCCCGGCATATTTCAGACTGTTCTCGACAAGGTTGCGGAAAATCGAATAGATGAGCAGATAATTGGCGTTCAGGCACACCGGAGGAAGATCGTTCTCGATGCTGACGCCGTGCTCGGAGAGCTGCCCGGAGAGCTCGTCGCTCACCTCGGACATCACGGTCCGGAGGTTGACCGGCTTGAGCTTGAACTGCTCCGGAACCTCCTCCAGCTTGGTGATCAGCGAGATGTCGGCGATCATGTCCGAGAGGCGCAGGGCCTGCAGGTACGAGCGCTCGATGAAGAGCCGCCGCTTGTCCTCGTCGAGTTCGGGATGGTTGACTATCGTCTCAAGGTAGCCCTGGATACTGCTGACGGGGGTCTTGAGTTCGTGCGAGATATTGCCCGTCATCTCGTGCTTGAGGAGCCGCGTCTGCCTGTCGGCGGCTTCGGCCTCCTGCCTCTGGAAGCGGTCGGAAAGCCACACGAGGACGACGAGCGCGAGCACCAGCAGAAGGAAGATGCTCAGTATCAGCATCCAGTCCACCCTGAAGAACTTCCTCAGCTCCACGTCGAAGACCTGGGCCACCCTGATGATGCGCCCGTCATAGGATTTGGCGAAATAGAAATATTTCCTGTCCGAGGAGACCGACTTGCGGATGGCCCCGCCCATGCCGCTGCGCATGCACTCCTTTATCTCCGGGCGGTCGAGATGGTTTTCAAGAGTCCCTGCGGAGACCGAGGAGTCGAAAGTGACCTCTCCGTCGGGGGAGATTTCCGTCACGCGGAGGTCATCGGGAAGATATTCCATCACCTTCTCCCCCTCCGAGGCGATCATGTCCGCGTAGCCTTCGAGCCTCGATTTGATTATGGCGCGCCGGTAGCTGTCCTCGCTGACCAGACCGAGGCACACGGCCCCGAGCGCGAAGAGCAGGAAAACCGAGGATATCGCGAGGACGAGTTTATTCCGGTAGCTCATAATGGGAATCGAGGTAATATCCGAAGCCCGTCTTGTTGCGGATGATGTCGTGGTAACGGCCCAGCTTGCTGCGGATTCTCGCGATGTGCACGTCCACCGTCCGGTCAAGCACGTACGGGGCGTCGCGCCACAGCTCGGAAATCAGCGCCGCCCGCGAGAAGTAGGTGTCCGGATGACGGGCCAGAAGTGAAAGCAGGTCAAATTCCTTGCGCGAGAGCGGCAGCTGCTCCCCGTCCAGCGCGGCCGTCTCGGAGTCCGGGTCTATGACAAGCTCTCCGAAGCGCAGCACTCCGCCGGCGGGGGCGGCGGGAGACCTCCGGAGCACGGCCTTCACCCTGGCGAGGACCTCGTTGATGGAGAAAGGCTTGGAGATATAGTCGTCCCCGCCTGCGGAGAAGCCTGTCAGCAGGTCGTTCTCGGTGCTGCGGGCGGTGAGGAATATGATCGGAACCCTGTTCCCGTCGTTCTTGCGGAGCCTGGAGGCCAGCTGGAAACCGGACATCCCGGGAAGCATCACGTCAAGCAGGATCAGGGCGGTGTCCGTCCCGAGGAGCTTGAGGCCGTCCTCGGCCGAAGCTGCGGAGAGGACCTTGTAGCCGGCGCTCTCCAGATTGAAAGTCAGAATCTCCCGGATATCGGACTCGTCTTCTATGATAAGTATCTCTGTCATACGTCCCGCAAATATATCGTTTCCGTCAGATATCCGGAATCGCGATTGTTAAATTTATGTTACATCTGCGTTTCGTTTTTCGCATTGTGGATGATTTTTGTCATTTTTGCGCCAAAATTCAACATTTAGATGATTTTCAGCATCCTCACCCTTGTCGGAGCCCTCGGAATGTTCCTCTACGGAATGAACCTCATGAGTTCGGGACTCCAGAAAGCGGCAGGCGACGGTCTCCGCCGGTTCGTATCCTCAATCACCTCCAACCCTCTCAAGGGAGTGGGCACCGGGCTCGGCGTCACGGCCATCATCCAGTCCTCCAGCGCCACCACCGTCATGGTGGTCAGTTTCGTGAACGCCGGCATCCTGACCCTCTCGCAGGCCATCGGGGTCATAATGGGCGCCAACATAGGCACCACGTTCACGGCCTGGATCATAGCCCTTTTCGGCTTCAAGTCGGACATATCCGTCCTGGCGGTGCCGCTGATGGCCGTAGGCTTCATCATGAGCATCTCCAAGAAGGGCAGGGCCAGGAACATCGGCGAGATTGTGGTAGGCTTCAGCCTGCTCTTCCTCGGACTGTCGTTCATGAAGAACTCCGTCCCGGATCTCCAGACCACCCCGGAAGTTCTCTCGTTCATCCAGTCATGGTCCGGACACGGCCTGTGGTCAATCCTGCTCTTCGTGGCGGCCGGCACGGTGCTCACCCTGGTTCTCCAGTCCTCCAGCGCCACCGTGGCCCTCACGCTGATTGTGCTCAACATGGGCTGGATCCAGTTTGACATGGCCGCCGCGATGGTTCTCGGAGAGAACATCGGCACCACCATCACGGCCAACATCGCCGCAGCCGTGGGGAACGTCAACGCCAAGCGGGCCGCGCTCGCCCACACGGTGTTCAACGTGTTCGGCGTAATCTGGGCCGTGGCTCTGTTCCCGTATTTCCTGAAACTCATCAGCTTGATAATAAACGGCATCGGACTCGGGGGCAGCGAGCAGACCCCGCTCTACAGCATCTCGATGCTGCACACGATGTTCAACCTCATCAACACGGGCGTGCTCATCTGGTTCATCCCGCTCATCGAGAAGCTGGTCTGCTACGTCATCAAGGAGAAGCCGAGCAACGAGGTCACCGGGAAACTGGTGTACATCAACGCCGGCCTCATCTCCACTCCGGAGCTCGCGCTCACGGAAGCCGAGAAGGAGGTGTGCCACTTCGGCCGCATAATGCGCAAGGGACTCGGCTATGTGCAGGAGGCCATCGCTCACTCCGATACGGAGTCGGGCTTCGAGCCGTACAAGGAGAAGCTGGTCAAATACGAGGCAATCTCCGACCGCATCGAATATGAGGTGGTGAGCTTCCTCAACAAGGTCAACCGGGAGGGTCTGAGCGACAGCTCCGAGCTCCGCATCAAGGCGCTCTACCGCATAGTCGGGGAGCTTGAGTCACTGGGAGACAGCGGCGAGGCCATCAGCCGGCTCATCAGCCAGGCCATCGTCCATTCGCAGAAGCTCTCCGCCGAACACAGGCAGAGCCTCGACGCTATGATAGAGCTCGTCTTCAGGGCTTACGACGCTATGATCTACAATCTCGAAAACGCCACGACCATCACGGACATAAGCAATGCGGTCGAGGCGGAGGTCGCCATCAACGACATGCGCGACTCCCTGCGGGACAAGGAGATCCTGCGGGCCGAAAACAACGGCGAAGCCTATTTCGAGAGCATGTTCTACCTCAACCTCATCGAGAAGCTCGAGGACATGGGCGACTTCATCATCAACGTCTCCCAGGCCGTGGAGAACTGGCGCACCAAATGTCAGGGCGTCTCCTACGCCTGGAACGATTAGGGGGATCAGAGCGCGACTTTCTGCATGTTCACCCGAATCCCCTCTATCATGGGTTTCGGCACTCCGCACTCCAGAGCCGTCGAGGGCCAGCGGGATGCAGCCTGGCACACCTCATCGATGATTTTGTCTGCCCCCTTAATGTGATTCCTGGAGGCGAGGGCCAAAAGATCCGTGCGACCTATGCCTTCGAACTTCCCGTTCACCGACATCTGGTGGGTAGCCGTCCAGCCGCCGTCCGGATTGTATGCATAGCCCATATCGTAGGCCGGCGACAGCCGCCACCGTCCCGCCTCGTCCATCAGTAAAGAGATATTCTTGGTGTGGTCGTCCTGATTGCGCACCACTACATTGAACACCAGTCTGCGGAACATCTCCTGAGCCGCACTGTAGGGCAGGCGCAACCCACGCATCACGTCGAACGCCTGCTCGTAACTGTAGGCCCTGTGCAGACGGAAGTCGTAGTGTGCCAGGGCGCAGAGCGTCTGCATGTGCAGCTTACGCCTTCCCTCACGGTCGAAACGTCTGGTCAGGAAGTGAGCCCGCCCGTTCTCCTCTATCAACGAGCATTCCGTCATCTCAATGCCGCACGCCCTTGCCAGAAGGTAGAACGAATACTCCAGCCGTCCGCAGTTCTGCGTCTGCCGAAGCCCAGCTTCCCCCGACACACCATCCAGCTTGATGAGGTAATAGCCGAAGCCCTCGGGGGCCTCCACCTGGCCGCTGCGCACCTCACCCGTGTCTTTGTTGTAGGCGATGATGGCCTTGGCCCGCTGCCCGCCCGCCGACGTTCCCAGACGCAGGATCTCGGCAATAGCCCGGCGGCGGTCTTCATTCATGTTTACGTCGAAGCGGATCTTCTCCGACAAAGCTTCGCGGGCCACTTCCACCAGCGAGTCTATCTCAAAGCGTCTATCTGCGCCCATACCCGTGTCGATAGCCGGTTCAAATTCCAGTGCCCCCATGCAGCGCTTCCCCAAGAAGCACAGCGACTCAATGGGGGTGCCGCTCGTGCGGCCCGTCAGCGACAGCCAGCGGTCGAAAAGCACACGTCCGTAGGTATCGGGCAGCGAATCGGCCAGCATACCGGGCAGCCCCATGAAGGTCTCGCGTCCCAGCCCGGCGAAGGAGTACACGCGCCCCTCCCTCACGGGCATCATCAGAGGCGACGGCTCTATTCCAAGCCCTACGAACTCCGGGGCATACTCGAACTGCGCCACCTCGTAGCGGCTGTCCCAGCGGAATGTTCCGACGTTTCGCCCGAACATCGTCACACGTGCCACATCTACCATTCCGGCTCCTCCTTTCTCGCAGCTCCAGACGAGACTTTTGCGGCACGCTTGCGCTGCCTGCGCCCACTTGCGTTCACCATTTCGTAGTACTCGTTAGGGGTCAGCTGCTCCTCCTCCACTATCGGCAGCAGCACCTCCAGCTTGCCAAGCGTCCGCAGCACCCGCAGCAGCGAGTCGAAGGAGCCGATCTCGCCCTTCTCAATCTTCTTCAGCGACGAGAGCGACACGCCAGCCTCACGGGCCAGACCCTCCTGCGTGATGTTCTGACGCAGACGCCCAGCCTTCAGACGTGCCCCAATCCGCCCCATAATCACCGCATCCGCAAGCATGTAAATATTTTCCATAAAAGTCGGATATTAACCTTTTATGGTGCGAAATTACAAATAATAGTTCAATCTACAACTATTATTACGTTTAAATATTGCTCACCCAAGCATAGGCTGCCACCCATCTGGCACTACTCTGTGG
>CAVHNN010000025.1:0-28422 GCA_963637465.1 Paludibacteraceae bacterium | reverse complement strand
CAACCATAAGCATTTATGATTTCCTGCTGAAGGACAATTCATTGGAATTGTAAACACCATATCTTCTGTGGATTCTGACCGTACGGTTTCCGGAGTCTCCTCCCTCTCGCATTCCTGACCGATACCGTGGGATAGGAGTATCATCGAGATGTCGTCTTCGTTATGGAATCATTGAAATCGTGCAAGACAATCACTGCTGCCATCTCTACCAGAGAGATAGCAGCATACCTTTGCGAACGGTCTTTACCTGTTCAGTTTTCGATGGCAATATACATCTGGTAAATGTGGGCGAAGCCAGCGATGTCGCATCTTCGCTGTTCATGACCGAGTTCTATTCCTCCCTGACACGCGGCTGCGATGTGCACGATGCTTTCAGGAAAGCCCGTTCGGCTGTCCGGAAATGTTACCCCGATTCTTTCTACTGGGCAGGATTTCTGCTTCTGGACTGACGGCCTCCGGGCTTTGCGCATATTCAGAATCCGCCCGCTGTTGATGAAAGAATCACTATATTTGGGGCTATGGATTGCGAAACACAATATGCAAAATATGAAACATCTATTGAATTCACTGCTCATTCTGCTGCTCTGCATTCCGGCTTCGGCAGCCGGACGCGAAGAGGACAAGGCGGGTGGCGGCCCCGACAGGGCCTATCTTTTCTCGTATTTTACGGGACAAAACGACGGACTTCATCTCGCCTACAGCTATGACGCCCTCAACTGGACCGAAATAGCGCCCGGCCGCATCTGGCTGAAGCCGGAGGTGGGGAAGGACAAGCTGATGCGCGACCCGAGCGTGGTGCAGGGCCCCGACGGCACTTTCCACATGGTGTGGACATCGGGCTGGCACGACCGCTATATAGGGTATGCGTCCACCCGTGACTTCGTGCACTGGAGCGGGCAGAGGAGAATCGACGTGATGGCGGACGAGCCGGACGCGCTCAACTCCTGGGCTCCCGAGCTGACTTACGACGAGGACAGCGGGACATACTACATCTACTGGGCCAGCACGATACCGGGCCGTCACAGCCATGTCGCCGAGAGCAACAAGGAAAAGAACTGGAATCACAGGCTGTATTACACGACGACCAGAGATTTCAAGACTTTCAGCAAGACCGGGATATTCTTCAATCCGGACTTTTCGGTCATAGACGGCGCGCTCCTAAGGAGCAAGAAGCAAGGTGACTGGATCCTTGTGCTGAAAAACGAAAATCCCGAGCCGCCGGAAAAAAATCTGAGGGTGGTCCGCTGCAAGAACATAAGCAAGGGCGTCAAGGGAAAGGTCTCAGCTCCCATCACGGGCGACTATTGGGCGGAGGGGCCCGCCCCGCTTTACGTGGGAGACACCCTTTATGTGTATTTTGACAAATACACCCAGGGCAAGTACGGCGCGGTTCGCAGCACCGATGACGGCAGGACATGGGAGGACGTGTCCGAGATGGTCAGTTTCCCGAAGGGCATACGGCACGGCACGGCCTTCCCTGTGAGCGGAGAAGTCGTCCGTCAGCTGATGGACGTGCAGAAGTTCGGCTGCGAAGTCAGCTATGATTCGCTTTCGCTCTTCATGGACGGCAAGAGGGTGCTTCCCGTCATGGGAGAGTGCCACTATTCGCGCATCCCGGCGGACGAATGGGACAGGGAAATCGGGAAAATGAGAGATGGAGGGGTGAACATCCTCGCTACCTATCTTTTCTGGAATCACATAGAGGAGGAGCAGGGAATCTATAACTGGAGCGGGCAGCGTTCGCTGCGGGATTTCCTTCTGGCCTGCAAACGCCAGGGGATGCCTGTGCTGCTGCGCATAGGGCCGTTCTGTCACGGCGAGGCGCGTTGCGGAGGCCTTCCGGACTGGGTGGTGGAGAGCGGCGTGAAATTCCGTACCGAGGACTCCGGTTTTATGAGAATGGTCAGGGAGTTCTATCGTCAGACATTCCTGCAGGTGGAAGGCCTGCAATGGAAAGATAACGGGCCGGTGCTGGGGTTGCAGTTTGACAACGAATACGGTGGCCCCGCCTCTTATCTTCTGGCCTTGAAGAAAATGGCGCAGAACATCGGATTCGACGTTCCTCTGTATACGAGGACGGGGTGGCCGAAACTGTCCGAACCGATGGCGGACGGCGAGATGCTTCCTTTCTTCGGGGACTATGCCGACGGCTTCTGGGACAGGGAATTGACCGAAGGCGCAGGCACATATTATAAAGCATTCAACTTCAAGGCGCACCGCAGCAGCGATGCCATAGCCAGCGAACAGCTGGGGAGCGAGGGCGGTGTCGTGACCCGAGGGGACGATCAGTATCCGTACTTCACCTGTGAGCTCGGAGGCGGTATGGCCGTGGCGTATCATCGCCGGCCTTATGTCTATCCGATCGACGCATATTCGATGGCTGTCGTCAAGCTGGGCAGCGGCAGCAATCTTCTGGGCTACTATATGTATCACGGAGGCACTAACCCCGACGGAAGGAACACCCATCTCAACGAGCGCCAGAACTCGCCGTATATGAACTATAACGATATGCCTGTCAAGACCTATGACTTCCAGGCACCGCTAAATGAGATGGGATGGGCCAACCCTCAGTATTTTATGTTGCGGAAACTGCATCTTTTCCTCAAGGACTACGCCGGGACTTTGGCTCCGATGGAAGCCCGTTTCCCTGCGATGCAGGATATCGCCCAGGGTGAAGACAAGGCTTTGAGATGGAGCTACAGGACAGATGCGGAGGGGGTGAGCGCATTCGTTTTCATAAACAACTATGAGCGCTTCTATGAACTGTCTCCGAAGACTTTCAGCCCTCGGGTATGCGGCGTGCAGCTGCCTGAAATCACCGTGCCGTCAAATGTGGTCTGCATACTGCCTGTCAATATCGACGGAATCAGATACGCCACGGCGCAGATAATCGCGAAACGCGACGGCAAAGTATATCTGGAGCAGATAGACGGCATCCCGACGGAAATCGCCTTCGATGACGGAACTATAATGAAAAACGTGAAAATCAAGGGATTGGAGAAGCCGATATACCGCAACTATTATCTCCTGGACAGCGAGACCGCAGGCAAACTCTTTCTGGATGATAAATTGGCCGAACCCAAGACGGTTCGCGCGGAGGTCGAGTTCAGAAAACTGAAAGAAGCGGCGGCGGTGCAGAGGAAAATCAGCATAGGGGCGCAGAACGTGGCTGAAGAACCCTCGGATGATGATTTCGCCGCGGCTGCGGTATATGAAATCAAGCTCCCTGCGGAATATTTCAGCAGAGCTGAACAGCTGGTGCTGAATATCGAGTATGTTGGGGACGTGGCGCGGCTCTATGCCGACGGAAAACTGGTGGAAGACAACTTCTACTACGGCAGACCGATGCAGGTGGCGCTGTGGAGACTGCCGGAAAATACGGAGAAAATCGAGCTTCGAATTCTTCCGCAGCAGAAGGATATGCCGGTTTATCTGCCCAAGGAAGCTGTAAGGGCGGAGGGAGAATCCGTGGTCAGGATAACGCTGATGTAAGAAATATTCAGTATCTTTATGGTCCCGCAGAGAAACACTATTACTAAATGAAAAATATCTATCGCATTCTGCTCGGCCTGTGCGCCCTGCCAATCATCGCCTGCTCCGATAAGACGGAAGAGGGCGACGCTTTCTACACTTTGAAGAACGATGCCGGTATGGAGGTGACAATCACCAATTTCGGAGGCCGCATAAGTTCCGTCCTCGTGCCGGACAGGGACGGAGTCAAGCGTGACGTCGTGCTCGGATTCGACAAGGTGGAGGATTACTATCCGGAGAACCACAAGAGCGACTTCGGGGCCTCCATCGGACGCTACGCCAACCGCATCGCCGGAGCGAAGTTCAGCCTTGACGGCACGGAATACAGCCTCTCGGCCAATGACAACGGCAACTGCCTCCACGGAGGGCCGACAGGATGGCAGTATCAGCCCTACAAGCTGGTCGAGGCCGACGGGAGCCATGTGAAGCTCCGCATCGACTCTCCGGACGGGGACAACGGGTTCCCGGGCAACGTGACGGCGTTCGTGACGTTCACGCTTACGCAGGACAACAAGATAGACATTCGTTACAGCGCCACGACCGACGCCCCCACCGTCATCAACATGACCAACCACTCGTATTTCAACCTCAGCGGAGACCCTTCCCGCAGCATAGTTGAGGATTACCTGTATATCAACGCATCCGAGTTCACCCCCATCGACAATGTCAGCATACCGCTCGGGGAGAACATTCCGGTCGAGGGCACTCCGATGGACTTCCGTACAATGCGGCGCATCGGAGATCGCATCGGCGAGACAGAATATGAGCAGATCCGCAACGGCAGCGGCTATGACCACAACTGGGTGCTCGACAGCGCCGGGGACATAAGCAAGGTGGCCGCCACCCTCTACTGCGAGAAGACGGGCATAGCGATGGACGTCTATACCGACGAGCCTGGGGTTCAGGTCTATACGGGCAATTTCCTTGACGGCTCCATCACGGGCAAAGGCGGGGTGACGTGCGACAGAAGGGCGGCGATATGCCTTGAGACACAGCACTATCCCGACAGCCCGAACAGGCCGCAGTTCCCTTCTGCGGTTCTCCGTCCGGGAGAAACCTATACGAGCAGGTGCATCTATTCATTCTACATCAAATAACACTGTGAAATCATGAACATATTTCAGCAGATAGCATCCTCGGGCTTCAAGACGGTCGACCTTGTCATCGTCCTGATGTACCTTGTGGTGCTGATTTCTCTCGGCCTTTTCCTTGGGCGCAACAAAAAAGGACAGCAGAAGAGTGCGAGCGACTACTTCCTTGCGGGCAACAGCCTGACATGGTGGGCCGTCGGAGCCTCGCTCATCGCCGCCAACATCTCGGCGGAGCAGTTCATCGGAATGTCCGGCACCAGCTACGCCGACGGCATAGCCACCGCCGCCTACGAACTCATGGCCGCCGTCACGCTCGTGGTGATAGGCAAGTTCCTCCTCCCGATCATGCTCAAGCAGAAGATTTTCACCATCCCGCAGTTCCTCAGGGAGCGCTACAACGACGGGGTGGGGCTTGCTTTCTCCATACTCTGGCTGTTCCTCTACGTGTTCGTCAATCTGACTTCCGTCGCCTGGCTCGGGGCCCTCGCCATCGAGCAGATTCTCGGCCTTCAGGGCGCGACGCTCGTCGTGGGCGGTTTCTCCATCTCGATGAGGATGGTGATTGTCCTGCTGCTCTTCATCATAGCGGGAGTCTATTCCATCTACGGCGGTCTCGCTTCCGTGGCATGGACTGACGTTCTGCAGGTCTTCTTCCTCGTCGGAGGCGGACTCGTGACGGCGTACTTCGCCCTCAGGGCCGTCGGTGACGGCGCGGGAGCGATTGCGGGTCTGAGCAACATCTTCAACGACCTCACCACCGGAGAGCATCTCAACGACAGCCACCTGCACCTCGTCATCCAGGAGAGCCACGGTGCGGGCGCGTTCGCCAACGTGCCGGGAATCGCGGCGGTGGTCGGAGGCGTATGGCTTACCAATCTCGGCTACTGGGGCTTCAACCAGTACATCATCCAGAAGGGGCTCGCCGCGAAGAGCATAGATGAGGCCCAGAAGGGTCTGGTGTTTGCCGGATTCCTCAAGATATTGATCCCTTTCATCGTCGTTCTCCCGGGAATATGCGCCTACTACATCTCCATACATCCGGAGCTTCTCGCCGGACTGAGCGGCAGCATCAACGTGGCCGATGACGCCTATCCGTGGCTCGTCCGCAACTTCACTCCTACGGGAGTCAAGGGCCTGACCTTCGCCGCGCTCGCCGCAGCCATCATTTCTTCCCTGGCCTCGATGTTCAACAGCACTTCCACCCTCTTCACGATGGACATCTACAAGAAGTACATCAACAGGGAGGCCTCCGACAGGAAGCTGGTCAGCGTCGGCCGTCTTACTTCTCTTGCCGCGCTGGTAGTCGCCGCCATCGCCGTGGAGCCGCTTCTCGGCAGCCTCGATCAGGCGTTCCAGTACATCCAGGAATATTCCGGCTTCATTTATCCGGGCATCATCGTGGTGTTCGGCCTCGGACTTCTCTGGAAGAGGGCTTCCAGCCGCGCTGCGGTGTGGACCGCCATCATCACGATTCCGCTCGGGGTGCTGTTCAAGATTTTCCTCGGCGGAGTGCCGTTCCAGTTGCGTGCAGGCTATATCTTCATCATCCTGCTCGCTTTCTTCGTGCTTCTGTCCCTGATTGACAAGAAGTTCATCTCAGTAGAGCTGCCGGAGCGCAGGGACTGCGAGACCATGCTCAAGTGGGCGAGGCGTATGGGGCTTGCCGGGATTTTCTTCGTGGCCATTTCATTCATCGTCATCATCTGGGGCGCGCTGCTCCCGGATTCCGCCACCCCGGAGAACAACTTCATCGCATATCTCAATGACATCGGCTTCCAGGCCTTCATTTTCTTCGGAGTGCTTGTCGGCGGCCAGGCCATCTGGCTCTACAGCGACGCCCGCGACCGCAAGGCCGACCCTAAGGGGCTGCCTGTGGACCTGAGCCTCTTCCATACGAGCAGGTCCTATAACATCGGGGCCGCCCTCATCTGCATCATCGTCGCCGCTCTTTACATAATGCTCTGGTAATATGCTCGAAGAACTCAAAGAAAAAGTCTGCCGCGCCAATCTTGACCTTGTAAGACACGGTCTGGTGCTGTTCACCTGGGGCAACGTCTCCGCCATCGACCGCGAGAGCGGACTGGTGGTCATCAAGCCTTCCGGGGTGAGCTATGACGAGATGAAACCATCTGATATGGTGGTGGTTGACCTTGACGGCAAGGTGGTTGAGGGGGGTCTTAACCCTTCGTCCGACACCCCTACCCACGTCGTGCTCTACAAGGCTTTCCCGCAGATAGGTGGCGTTGTGCATACCCATTCCACCTATGCGACGTCCTGGGCCCAGGCCGGGCTGGACATCCCGAACATAGGCACCACGCACGCCGATTATTTCCACGATGCGGTGCCGTGCACCCCTGACATGAGCGAGGCCGAGGTCAAGGGCGAATATGAACTTGAGACGGGCAACGTGATCGTGCGCCGCTTCGAGGGTCTGAACCCCGAGCACACGCCGGGCGTGCTGGTCAAGAACCACGGGCCTTTCACCTGGGGCAAGGATGCCGACGGGGCGGTGTACAACGCCGTCGTGCTTGAGCAGGTGGCGAAGATGGCCTATATCTCATTCGAGCTCAATCCGAATCTCACTATGAATCCCCTTCTGGTCGAGAAGCATTTTTCGCGCAAGCACGGCCCGGGGGCTTATTATGGACAAATCAAAAAGAAATAGAAAATCATGATAAAAGCATTTGAAAATCTTGAAGTCTGGTTCGTGACCGGAGCGCAGCTGCTCTATGGAGGAGATGCCGTGGTGCAGGTGGACGGACACTCGCAGAAGATGGTGGACGGGATGAACGCCTCCGGGATTCTCCCGGTGAAGCTCGTCTATAAGGGCACCGCCAATTCATCGGCGGAGGTCGCGGACGTGATGACCAGGGCCGAGTCCGAGCCGAGGTGCATAGGCGTCATCACGTGGATGCACACTTTCTCCCCGGCCAAGATGTGGATTCACGGGCTGCAGAAGCTGCGCAAGCCTCTCCTGCATCTTCACACCCAGTTCAACGAGGAGATTCCGTGGGACAGCATGGACATGGATTTCATGAACCTCAATCAGAGCGCTCACGGAGACAGGGAGTTCGGGCACATCCTCGCACGGATGCGCAAGAACCACAAGACCGTGGTGGGTTATTGGAAGAATCCCGAGACCCTCGGCCACATAGCCGTATGGGAGAGGGTGGCCGCCGCCTGGGCCGACGCCCAGGACTGCCGCGTCATCCGTTTCGGAGACCAGATGAACAACGTGGCCGTCACCGACGGGGACAAGGTCGAGGCGGAGATGAGGCTCGGCTACCATGTGGACTACATGCCTTTCAGCTCCGTGATGCCTTATTTCGATGCCGTGGCCGACGCCGACGTGGACGCCCTTGTCGGGGAGTATTTCCGTCTCTACGACCACGACTCCTCTCTTGAGGACAAGTCCACGCTGGCTTATGCCAAGGTGTGGAACTCCGCCAAGGCCGAACTCACCCTGCGCGCCGTGCTGAAAGATACCGGAGCCAAGTGCTTCACCACCAATTTCGACGATCTCGGAGACGTGGACGTGGAGAAGACGGGCCGGGGCTTCGACCAGATTCCGGGTCTCGCTTCGCAGCGTCTGATGGCCGAGGGCTACGGCTTCGGAGCGGAGGGTGACTGGAAGACGGCCGCTCTCTACCGCAGCGTGTGGTATATGAGCCAGGGCCTTGAGGGGGGCTGCTCTTTCCTTGAGGACTACACCCTCAATTTCGACGGGGAGCGCTCCGCCATACTCCAGTCCCATATGCTTGAGGTATGCCCTCTCATCGCAGCGTCCCGTCCCCGCCTTGAGGTACACGAGCTCGGTATAGGCATACGCAAGACCCCGACGGCGCGTCTTGTCTTCACAAGCAGGACGGGCAGGGGGATAGCGGCCACCGTGGTGGACATGGGCAACCGTTTCCGCCTCATCGCGGCGGATGTGGAGTGCATCAAGCCTAAGCCGCTTCCGAAGCTGCCTGTGGCTTCCGCCCTCTGGATACCGAAGCCGAACTTCGAGACCGGGGCCGCCGCCTGGATCATGGCCGGCGGAACTCACCACTCCGCTTTCTCTTACAGCCTCGATTCCGAATATTGGGAGGACTATGCCGAGATTGCGGACATAGAGATGCTCCATATCAGCGAGAAGACGACTCTCTCCGACTTCAAGAAGGAGCTTCGCTGCAACGAAGTCTATTATATGCTCGAAAAAGCCCTCAGATGATGGATGCGCTCAACGCCAAGGAACTTATAGCTTCGGGAGGGGCGATTCTCGGCATCGAACTCGGCTCGACCCGCATCAAGTCGGTTCTGATAGGGGAGGACAACCGTCCTCTCGCGCAGGGGAGTTTCTCATGGGAGAATCAGCTCTCCGGGGGCCTGTGGACCTACAGCATAGATGCTATATGGTCGGGGCTCCGGGCTTCCTATGCCTCTCTCCGTTCGGATGTGCGCTCCCGCTATGGGGTTGAAATAGAGAATCTTGCGGGCATCGGGATAAGTGCCATGATGCATGGCTACATGCCTTTCGACAAGAATGGAGAGATACTCGTGCCTTTCCGCACCTGGCGCAATACCAATACCGGGAAGGCGGCCGCAGAACTCTCCGCTCTGTTTAATTTCAATATTCCGCTCCGCTGGAGCATCTCCCACCTCTATCAGGCCGTTCTTGACGGAGAGGAGCACGTCGCCCGGATCGATTACCTGACGACGCTCGCCGGCTATATCCACTGGTGTCTTAGCGGACGGCGGGTGCTCGGCATAGGCGATGCGTCCGGGATGCTGCCGGTAGATTCATCGGCCGGGGATTATTCCGGGGAGATGATAGGGAAATTCGATGAACTCATCTCTTCCAAAGGCTATCCGTGGAAGCTTAGGGACATACTCCCCAAGGTTCTCAAGGCCGGGGAGGATGCCGGATGTCTCAGTGAAGAGGGGGCTCTCTCTCTCGATCCGGAGGGGAAGCTCCGCCCGGGAGCGCCTCTCTGTCCTCCGGAAGGGGATGCCGGAACGGGAATGGTCGCCACCAATGCGGTGCGCAGGCGCACGGGCAATGTCTCGGCGGGAACTTCGTCCTTCTCGATGATAGTTCTCGAGCGGGAGCTTTCGCGGCCGTATGAGGTCATTGACATGGTGACCACCCCTGACGGCAGCCCCGTGGCGATGGTGCACTGCAACAACTGTACGTCCGAGCTGAACGCCTGGGCCGGGATTTTCCGGGAGTACAGGACCCTGATAGGGCTACGCACGGACGAGTCCGAACTCTTCTCGACCCTGTTCAACTGCGCGCTTGAGGGGGAGGCGGACTGCGGCGGTCTCGTGGCCTACAACTACGTGTCCGGCGAGCCTGTGGCGGGATTTTCCGACGGACGGCCTCTGTTCGTGCGTTCCGCTTCCGACCGCTTCAATCTGGCCAACTTCCTGCGTTCCCAGCTCTACGCGGCCGTGGGAGTGCTCAAGATAGGCAATGACATACTCCTCAAGGAGGAGAACGTGAAGGTTGACAGGATAACGGCCCATGGCGGATTCTTCAAGACTCCGGGAGTAGGGCAGCGTATCCTTGCCGCGGCTTTGAATTCTCCGATTTCAGTGATGGAGACGGCCGGAGAGGGCGGCGCGTGGGGTATCGCCCTGCTCGCAAAATACCGGGTGGACAATCCCGACGGGCTGTCCCTTGAGGACTACCTTGACAGGCGCGTCTTCAACGGTGACGCCGGGCTTGAGGTCGTTCCTTCCGCAGAGGAGGTCGAGGGCTTCGAGAGGTACATCTCCAATTACAAGGCCTGCCTCCCGATTGAGCGGGCCGCCGTGGAGGCGAAGAAGTGAACCGGCCCTCCCTTTGGGATCCGCTGCGCAGGAAGGAGGTCGCCTCTACGCCCGAGGAAGAGGTGCGGCAGTGGTTCATCGCGCAGCTTCATGAGCGCTTCGGAGTCCCCATGCATCTGATGATGAGCGAGGTCGGCCTGCGTTTCGGCGACAAGCCCTACCGGGCCGACATTCTCGTTTATGACAGGAATGCCGCCCCGCTCGCCGTCGTGGAGTGCAAGAGGCCGGACGTGGCGCTTGACAGGAAGGTGATAGAGCAGGCCATGAGGTACAATTCCGTGCTCGGCGTGCGCTTTCTGGTGCTTACGAACGGAAATTTGACCTATCTTTACAGACTGGAAGAAGGGGTTTTCGTTCCGTGTGAGCGTTTCCCCTCCTACGAAGAGATGATATGTCAACAGTAACAGCGCAATTTTTGGACAAGCCCGTCTTCCGCATCCTTTCGGAAGTGGCTTCGGAGAGAAAGGTGAGGGCCTTCGTGATCGGGGGGTATGTCAGAGACTGCTTTCTGGGCAGGCCCTGCAACGATATCGACATCGTAATCGAGGGCAGCGGAATCGATTTCGCCCGGGCGGTGGGGGAGCGGGTGCACAAGAGGGTCTCGTACTTCAAGAATTTCGGGACTGCGATGCTTCATTTCGATGGCGACGAGATCGAGTTCGTCGGGGCGCGAAGGGAGTCATACCGGCGCGAATCCCGCAAGCCTATAGTGGAGGACGGCACCATCGAGGACGATCAGAAACGCAGGGATTTCACCATCAACGCGATGGCTTTCTCCCTTCAGAAGGAGGATTTCGGGGCTCTGATAGATCCGTTCGGCGGCATCCGTGACCTCGCCTCGGGAATTATCCGCACCCCGCTCGATCCGGACACCACCTATTCCGACGATCCGCTGCGCATGCTCCGCGCCGTCCGCTTCGCGGCCAAGCTCTCCACCTCGGAGAGGAAGTTCGAAATCGTGCCGGAGTCCGTCGCCTCGATGCGCCGCATGGCCGGTCGCCTCTCCATTCTGTCCCGCGAGAGGATAGCGGAGGAACTCAACAAGATGCTGGTCACAGGGCGGCCGTCGCTCGCTTTTCAGCTTCTCGATTCGGCGGAGCTCCTGTCCCATATTCTTCCCGAACTCTCCGCCCTCAAGGGGGTGGAGACCATCGACGGTAAGGGGCACAAGGATATTTTCGCGCATACGCTCGCCGTGACGGACAATATCCGCCGCGAGGATGTCTCCCCGCAGGAGGGCCGCGACCATCTTCTCTGGCTGCGCTGGGCCGCGCTGCTGCACGATATCGGCAAGCCGGCGAGCAAGCGCTACGACAAGGCGGCGGGCTGGACTTTCCACGGACACGAAGTGATAGGAGCCCGGATGGTGGCCCCGGTTTTCCGCAGGCTGGCCCTGTCCATGGATGAGATGAAGTACGTCACCAAGCTGGTGCGGCTGCACCTGCGGCCCATAGCTCTCGTCGATGAAGGGGTGACCGACTCCGCCGTCAGGCGGCTGCTCTTCGACGCGGGGGACGATGTAGATGACCTGATGCTGCTCTGCAATGCCGACATCACTTCCAAGAACGAGGCGAAGGTGGCGAGAATCAAGTCCAATTTTGAACTCGTGAAGCGCAAGCTCGTGGAAGTGGAGGAGAAGGACGCCATACGCAACTTCAAGAATCCTATCACGGGGGAATATGTGATGCAGGTGTATGGCATTCCGCCGTGTGCGCAGATAGGAAAGCTCAAGGAGATGATTAAGGAGGCCATTCTGGATGGAGTGATAGGCAACGATTTCACTGAGGCGGATGCCTATATGCGCCTTCACGCTCCGGAGCTCGGACTTGTCGCCAAGGATGGGGATGCGTGAGAAGTACATAGAATATCTGAGAACCATAAAGCGCTATTCTGAAAGGACTTGCGTGATATATGGAGGGGTTCTGGACGATTATTTCTCTTTCTGCGGATATGAGGGGGGCGGAGACCTTGCTTCTTATCTGAATGTCCAGACCCTCCGTTCATACGAGGTTCAGCTGATGGACAATCGCAAGGAGTCCGCCCGGACCGTCTCGCTTCATCTGAGCGCCTTGAGCGGATTCTGCCGTTTCCTTATGAAGGAGGGTGTCCTGGAATCCAATCCCGTCCGTATGCTCCGCAAGCCTCGTCAGGAGAAGCGTCTTCCGGAATTTTTCCGGCGCGATGCGATGGATAAGTATTTCAGCGGCACCGTGGGCGTGCCTGAATATGGCTCCTATGATGCCATGTTGGATAGGCTTATCGTTAATTTTCTGTATTGCACGGGGCTGCGCCGCGCGGAACTGATTTCTCTGAACAGGGGCTCCATAGACAATGGCCGCAAGGTGGTGCGGGTCATCGGCAAGGGCGGTAAAATGCGCGAGGTGCCGCTCATCGGAACGCTTTATGATGACATCCTCTTGTATCTGAGGGCATTGGAGACTCTGGACTGCGCCGATCTCCGCCCGGATGCGCCTCTGCTTCAGACAAGGAAGGGGGAGCGCCTGTATCCGGTCTTCATCGACCGTGCGGTCAAACGGGAGCTCGGCTTCGTGGAGGGGCGCAAATCTCCGCACATGCTGCGGCACACCATCGCAACGGAGCTGCTTGAGGGCGGTACGGACCTCAATTCCATCAAGGAACTCCTCGGGCATTCTTCCCTCGCGGCCACGCAGGTCTATACCCACACCGGGATAGAGCGTCTGAGGGCCGTTTACGACAAGGCTCATCCGAGGGCGAAGGATAAAGATTGAGCGGCAGTATGTTTTTTACTGCTTTTTTGCTATATTTACGGATGATAACCGCCCCGCATGGGGCAAAACGGATTAAATTATGGAAATAAAGCTCAAAGCACTGAAGTTCGATGCCGGTGAGAAGCTCACCGCATTCGTCGAGAAGAAAGTTTCACGCCTCTCAAAGTTTTTCGAAGCTGTGGCGGATGAAGCTGAGGTGTTGCTTGAAGACACCAAGGAAGGCAAGAAAGCGAGAATCCAGATCCGCGTTCCGGGTGACAGTCTCATCATCGAGAGAGTCGCCGACACTTTCGAGAACGCCGTGACAGGCTGCGTGGATGCGATGAAAGAAAAACTTACACGCGCAAAAGAGAAGAAATACGAGAAATAGTCTCAGACACTGACAATCCTGGCGCATAGCTCAACGAGCAGTTCGTCAGGTGCGAGAGTTCCGCCGTCCCCTCCCTTGGCAAGGTAGTCGTATCTGCACAGCAGAGAAATCACCTCCATAGCCTTCGGGAGGGGATAGTTCTTTACCGCAAGGTCATATTCCTTATAGAAATATGGATTCACCCCCGCGAGCGCGGCGGCCTTCTCTTCCGCTGACGGACGCGGATTGCGCAGCAGCAGGGCCTCGTATCTGAGGATGCGGCTGAAGTTCGTGAAGATCGCGCTGATGGCCGGGGGCAGGTAGAACTTGGCGTCGGAGGCGATGACCCTGCCGATGCGCAGAGCCTTCGGAGCATCTTTGAACGAAAGGGCCTTGGTAAGTTCGAATATGCTGAACTGTCTGGAGACGCCGACGTTGCGCTCTATGTCCTCCGCGCTGATGTCTTTCGTCCCCTCGGGGAGGTTTTTCAAGAGCTTGTCCGTCTCAAGGACTATTTTGGAAAGGTCCACTCCCGCATATTCTCCGAGCATGGCCGCCGCCTGAGGGGAGATGCCTAGGCCTCTGCTTCTGTAATAGCTTGAAATCCATGATGCGACCTCGTAGTCTCTTATCGCGGGGGAGTCCACGACAATGCCGTTCTTCTGGATTGACTTGTAGAGGGCCTTGCGCTTGTCGGCTGAGGCTTTCCGCATCAGCAGCACCAGCACCGTGGAGTCAAGGGGGGAGCCGCAGTATGTGGCCATCTGTTCGATGTCCGGCATCATCTGGGCCTCTTTCACGATGACAAGCCTCCTTTCGGACATCATCGGATATTGTCTCGCGAATGCCGTGACCTGGGCGGCGTTGACGTCCGCTCCGAAGCACACGGTTTCGTTGAAATCCTTGTCGTCCCGATTGATGCAATGCTCCTGAATCTCGCGGCAGACAAGCTCCGGGTAATACGGCTCGTCGCCCATCAGAAGATAGACGGGCTTGAATATGCCGCTGCGGATGTCCCCGAGGAGTTGTTCGCTCTGCAATGCGATGTTGACTGTCGTCTTGGCCATGGGGTGCGAAATTACTGATTTTTTCGTAGATTTGTGGAGTTTGGCTGCTACAATATCACAAACTGATAACATAATTCATATGAACAGATTGAATTCTTCTTTGTTGGCGGGCTTCTGCCTGCTGGGTTCCGTGGGCCTGAACGCCCAGGACGCAACTGTCAGAATCCATGACGCGGGTACCGGAGTGACCATCCCTGCGGAAATCTACGGACAGTTCTCCGAGCATCTGGGACGCTGCATCTACGGCGGACTTTGGGTCGGGAAAGATTCCGACGTGCCGAACGTCGAGGGCTACCGCAAGGATGTCTTCGACGCTCTCAAGGCCTTGAAGGTGCCTGTGATGCGCTGGCCGGGCGGGTGCTTTGCCGACGATTACCACTGGATGGACGGCATCGGCCCTCAGGAGAAGCGGGCCTACATCTCCAACAACAACTGGGGCGGCACCCTCGAGGACAACAGCTTCGGCACGCACGAATTCCTCAATCTCTGCGAGATGCTCGGAACGGAGCCGTATATCAGCGGCAACGTGGGCAGCGGCAGCGTGGAGGAGATGGCCAAGTGGGTCGAGTACATGACCTCCGACTCCAAGAGCACGATGGCCGACCTGCGCCGCGCCAACGGACGGGAAGAGCCGTGGAAGGTGAAGTATTTCGGCATCGGCAACGAGGCCTGGGGCTGCGGCGGCAACATGACTCCGGAGTACTACAGCGACCTCTTCCGCAGATACGGGACTTACCTGCGCAACTTCGGGGACAACCGTCTCTACAAGATTGCGAGCGGAGCTTCCGACTATGACTACAACTGGACCGAGGTGCTGATGCGCAATCTCACCCGCAAGGGGATGAACGGCATCTCTCTCCACTATTATACCGTAATCGAGTGGCGCAACAAGGGTGCGGCTACCGTTTTCAGCGACAGGGAGTACTATAACATCCTCTCCAAGAGCATAGAGATCGAGGACGTGCTCAAGAAGCATATCGACGTTATGGACAAATACGACCCTGCGGGGAACGTGGACCTCCTGCTGGATGAGTGGGGGACCTGGTATGACGTGGAGCCGGGCACCAATCCGGGACACCTCTATCAGCAGAACACCATGCGTGACGCCGTGGTGGCGGCCCTCAATTTCGACATCTTCCACAAGTACACCCGCCGTCTGAAGATGGCCAACATCGCCCAGGTGGTCAATGTCCTCCAGGCTATGATTCTCACCAACGAGAAGGAGATGGTGCTCACTCCGACCTACCACGTGTTCGAGATGTACAATGTGCATCAGAACGCCGAGTACCTCGCTTCCGACTGCCTCACCCCGAAGAATTCCTGCGACCGCAAGCTGGACGTGCCTCAGGTGGACGTGACCGCTTCCCGCAAGGACGGGGTGATGAACATCTCCCTTGTGAACACCGACCTCAAGAAATCCGCCAAGGTGCTGGTGACTTTCGACAATGCCAAGGCCATATCAGAAATCCTCTCGGCCAGGGTGCTCACTTCCAAGGACGCCCGTGACTACAACGACTTCGGCAAGGCCGACGTGGTGGCTCCGGCCCCGTTCAAGGCCTATAAGTTCACCAAGGCCGGAGTCGAGCTGACCCTGCCTCCTTGCTCCGTGGTCGCCATTGGTGCGAAGTAGCAGATTAAGATTCTGTCAATTATATTTCAAGACCGTCTCCGGAGACGGTCTTTTTTTTATATCTTTGCGGCGCTATGTCAATAATAGAGTGTAGAAACGTCAGCAAGCATTTCGGCGAAAAGCTTGCTATCGAGGACATTAACCTTAAGATTCCGGAAGGCAGGATATTCGGTTTGCTCGGCCCCAACGGGGCGGGGAAAACCACGCTCATACGTATAATCAACCGTATCACCATTCCGACTTCGGGCGAGATTCTCTTCAAGGGTTCACCCATCACCCAGAGGGATGTGGAAAAGATCGGCTATATGCCGGAGGAACGCGGGCTGTATCGCAAGATGAAGGTCGGCGAGCAGGCGATGTATCTTGCGCAGCTCAAGGGGATGAGCTCCGCCGATGCGAGAAGGGCGCTGAAAGACTGGTTCGTGCGCTTCGGAATAGAAAACTGGTGGGACAAGAAGGTGGAGGAGCTCTCCAAGGGCATGGCCCAGAAAGTTCAGTTCATCACCACGGTCGTGCATCATCCGTCCCTGATGATTCTCGACGAGCCGTTCTCGGGATTTGACCCGGTCAATGCCGAAATCATCCGCCGGGAGATTCTGCGTCTGAAGGACGAGGGGGCCACGATAGTGCTTTCCACGCATAATATGGAGTCCGTCGAGGAACTCTGCGACGAAATCGCCCTCATCAACCGCTCGCATCTGGTGATCAGCGGCGGAGTCGAGCAGATACGCCGCCGCTACGGCAACAACAACGTGGAGCTCGTCTATACGGACGCCGAAGGCCGCCACACCGAAGTGCTGCCGCGTGAGACCGACGGGACTCCGACACTCAGGTCGTTTATGGACAGAGGCGTGCAGATCAACTCTTACCGTGAGCTGATGCCGCGGATGAACGATATTTTTATCAAACTCGTAACGGAAGGGGAGGAAGTGAAATGAATTTGAGAACCATAGGAATAATAATCAACCGCGAGTATATGACCCGCGTCAGGAAGAAGAGCTTCCTGCTGATCACTTTTCTCGCTCCGGTATTCTTCGCCGCCGTATGTCTCCTGCCGACGCTCATAATGGTGAACACCAAGGAGGAAGCGAAAAAAATCGCCGTAGTGGACAGGTCCGGCATAGTGATGCCGGCGCTTTCGGACACAGAGACCATGAGCTTCGCGGATTGCAGCGGTATGCCTCTGGATTCCGTCAAGTCCAATCTGGCCGGTCTCGGTTATGACGCCGTGCTCTCGATATCGGAACTCGATCCCGGGACGAAGTCGCTTTCGGCGGAGATCTATTCCTATAAGCCGCTCGGAATGGATATGTCCGAACTCCTCAACAGCAGAATCAATTCCGCCGTGGAAGGCTACCGTATCGAGTCCTACGGCATAGAGGGGCTCGCCCAGATGATGGAGGACGTGAAGCCGGGCATCAAGATGCGCTCCTACACCCTCGGCGAAGACGGCAGGGCGACAGTGTCCCAGTCGGAGGTATATATGCTCGTTTCGATGGTACTCGGAATGATTATCTATATGTTCATCACCATCTTCGGAGGGATGGTCTCCTCCTCCGTCATCGAGGAGAAGTCCAGCAGGGTGGTGGAGGTGCTGATAAGCTCCGTCAGGGCCACCGAACTTATGTTCGGCAAAATCATCGGTATCGCGCTCGTGGCTCTGACCCAGTTCCTGCTCTGGATACTCCTTACCGGAGTCATAGTGGGGGCGGTGGGAGCATTCGCCGGGCCGCAGCTCATAGGCAATATGGATGCTGAGCAGATAAGCGGGATGGCTTCCGGCGCAATGGGGCAGCAGATGGTCGAGGTCAACGACGCCACGCTCATCCTTTCGTCCCTCTCGAATATGAATCTTGGCCTGATTCTGTTCTGCTTCATAGCCTTCTTCCTGCTCGGATATATGCTCTATGCGTCATTGTTCGCCGCCATCGGCTCGGCGGTCGAGAACGAGGGGGATTCAAGCCAGCTCACCCTTCCGGTCACAGTGCCGCTGCTGCTCGCTTTCTTTCTGGTCCTGTATGCGTTCAAGGCGCCTGACAGCGCTGTCGTGTTCTGGGCTTCAATCATCCCGTTCACTTCGCCGATAGTGATGCTGGCGCGTCTGCCTTTCGGAGTGCCGGGCTGGGAGATAATCCTTTCGCTTGTGCTGCTGGCGCTTACCTTTGTCGCCTGCGCCTGGATGTCGGCCAAGATATATAGGGTCGGTATCCTTATGTTCGGCAAGAAATCAACTTGGAAAGACCTTTGGAAATGGTTAAAGCAGAAGTAATTGCAGCCCTTGCGCTGATAGCTCTCTCCTCTTCCTGCTCCCGCAGTTTCACCTGGGAGAAGTTCGTTATGGACGGCCACAGGACGGGGGTTGTCGCTCCGGCTGCGCAGAACGTTCAGGAGGCGCTCGGGACGATAAATGACAGCTGCTATGTCTCTCCCAACGGGAAGGCGTGGCCTAAGGGGAGCGCCACTTATGCCGTGGCCCGGGATATGATTTCCGTTCAGCCCGAGATGAGCGCTCTCAAGAAGGTGATTGCGCATTCCGCAAGGGAGATGACCCATAAAAAGCCCGACGGGGATCTGTCCAACTGGATAGTTGACCATATCATGGAGGATGTAGCCTCCCTGACGGGCCGCAGGGTCGATGTCGGGATAATGAATTCCGGCGGAATCAGGGTTGACATGCCCGGGGGAGACGTGGTTCTGGACGACATCGTCTCGATGTTTCCCTTCAAGAATCATCTCTGCTATGTCGCCCTGTCCGGAGAAGACCTGCTCGAAATCTTCACTTCGATGGCCGCAGACAAGGTGCAGCCCTTCGGGGGAGCAAGACTGGTGGTTACGGACGGGAAGATTGACACTCTCCTTGTGGGAGGCTCTCCGATTGACCCCGAGAAGCTTTATGGCCTTGCCACAATCGATTTCCTGCTTGACGGGGGAGATGGGCTGAAGCTTGCCAAGAATGCAAAGAAACTGATAATTACGGACAAGATGGTCGTTGAATCCATGCTGCCCTACGTGGAGTCTTATGAGGCGGCGGGCCGCCTCATAGAGTCCGCTCCGGACGGACGTTTTGTGAAGAGGAGGAGCGCGAAATGATGAAAAGAATATTTGTTTTGTCCGCCATGCTGCTGGCTCTGGCCGGATGCCAGCGCGGGCCGAGGCTCGTGATCGTGCATACCAACGATACCCACAGCCACTTTGAACCGCTTCGCACCGGGCCTCAGGCCGGACAGGGAGGGGTGATCGAGAGGGCGGCCTTTGTCGATTCCATCCGCAACGTCTATGGAGAAGAAAGAGTCCTTCTGCTGCATGCGGGGGATTTCAGCCAGGGCACTTCTTACTTCACGCAGCTGGAAGGGAGGCTTGAGCCCGCCGTCATCAACGATATGCGCTATGACTGCGTCACCCTGGGCAACCACGAGTTCGACAACGACATAGAGGCTCTCACCGGAAGGCTGGCGATGCTGAAAGGAACCCGGGTCATCTCCGCCAATATAGACGTCTCCCAGTTCGAGCTCTCGAAATACGTGTCGCCCTACGCCCTCCTGGAGCGCGGCGGGATGAAGATAGGCCTGATAGGGCTTGAGTCCGACCTGTCCACCAACGTCAGCGCGACCGTGTCCTCCCGTTTTCCGCAGCTGGACAACGTCGAGGTCACCAGCAAGTGGGCCGATTATCTTCATTCGGTGGAGAAGTGCGATATGATCATCCTCCTTTCTCATCTGGGATATGACAAGGACCAGGAGCTGATTCCGCAGACAAGGCATATCGACCTTGTCATCGGAGGTCACACGCACACTTTCGTCGATGACTTCATCTATGTCGCCGACAGGGACGGGAAGAAAGTGCCGATCATCACCGACGGCTGCTGGGGGCTGGAGATGGGCGTAGTCAGCCTTCGCTGAGGATTTTGCGGCAGATATTGAAGATCCGGCTTTCCGTCCTGTAGTACGTGATGTCGAAGCAGCTGCATTTGAGGTGCTTGCTTGACTTTGTCATCCCGGTGACGCAGCTGGGGTCGAAGCCCTCCGCGGACAGATATTCCAGTTTCGCACCCAAGATTTTGTCGTTTAGCAGGCTTTCGAGGATTTCATAGTTCTTCGAGAGCCTGCTGAGCGTTTCGGCCTTGTACCTGCGGATTTCCTGATATCTGCGGTTGTTGTAGCTGTTCTTGCAGCTCAGGCCGCAGAATTTTTTACCTTTTCTCCCCTTGAGACTGTCCCCGCATTCGAGGCAGGTCTCTTCCTTTTTGATGATATATGCCATAGTCTGTTTTTGGTTCTTTCCAAATGTTGCGAATAGAATCCGTTGATGCAAGGAAAAGCAAAAAACATTTTTCCGCTTTTGAAGTTTCTTTGCAAAGAATGATTTTTGGCAGCGCATAAGAAAAAATTTTTTCTGTTTCTTTTGCGATGCTTCGGAATATTCTGCTTTCCTTTGCCGTGGGACGAGGACCGCGCGGCCTTGCTCCCGAACTTGAATTGAAAAACTTTTTATGGAACAATTGAACAGAATTGAACTGCGGGGAACCGTGGGAAGCATCAGGCTTCAGACTTTTTCGGACAACATGGTGGCGCGTCTGACTCTGGCCACGAACTTCGCCTACAAGGACAAGGACGGTTCAGCCACGATTGACACCAGCTGGCACAGCATCATCGCCCGCGAAGGACGCAACATCCGCGATCTGGACAAGATCTCGAAAGGGACCAGACTCTATGTGCAGGGCCGCCTGCGGTATCAGAAGTATGTAGGGAATGACGGAGTGGAGCGGACATCCGCCGATATCGTCGCCAACAGGATGGTCATCCTCGAGGGGGATGAATCTCTTCAGTATGAAATGTAGCTCTTTTGCCGTATCCCTTCTCCTTCCGGCTCTCCTGTGTCTGGGGTGCGCCTCATCGAGGAAGTTGGCCGAGGTGAGAAACGGGGCGCTTACCGCAGCGATAAGGCTGCCGGCGGAGAAGGAAACGGCATTTGACACGGATATCTTGTCGGGAATGGAACACGTCAACGATACTCTCAAGGTTACGGATCTGGACGGGCGGGAGGTTTTCATCATGAAGGCCGTCAGGGATTCCGCGAGCGGCGAGATGGTCGCCACCGAGCAGCTGGAGGCCGCCACGGTGACCGCCCGCTTCCGGAACGTGGCCGAGCGCAACGGCTTCGTCGACATCACGTTTCAGATAGTGGTGCCCCAGAAGATGACTGACTCGGCGTGGCAGCTGCGGCTGTTCCCGAGGATGAGCATCCTCTCCGACACGCTTGACCTTGACGACGTGATAGTTACCGGCGCGAAGTATCGCAAGGAGCAGCTGCGGGGATATCAGCATTATCAGCGTTTCCTTGACCGGATCGTCTCCGACTCCCTCAAGCTCATCGACGTCAGAAGTCTTGAGGTGTTTCTGGAGCGCAACATTCCGCAGCTCTACGCGTTCCGCAGCGACAGCAGCTATGTCTCCGACGAGACTTTCCTGAGTTCCTTCGGGGTTTCCGGGCAGCAGGCGATGGATCACTATACAAATGATTTTCTCCTTTGGCGCAACCGCAGGCTCGAATCGAAGCGCGAGAAGATGTGGCACCGCTATGTAAAGTCGCCGATTCTCACCGAAGGGGTGAAACTGGATACCGTGCTCTACGGTCTGGAGGGGGAGTTCATATATGACTATGTCCAGCGTATCCGGACAAGGCCGTCCCTGCGCAAGGTCGGAGTGAGTCTGTCCGGGGAGATATTCGAAGATGACAGACGGCTTTACACCGTGCCGCAGTCTGCGCCGCTCACCTTCTATATCAGTTCCGTCAGCAGCTTTGCGGATATGACTCCGAGGTACCTCACGAAGGTGATATCCCGCAACGTGCAGGACAATGCCGTCAGCCGTATCGCTTTCGCCACGGGCCGGAGCGGGGTTGACGAGACTCTCGAGGGCAATGGCGGAGAGATAGCTGCCATAAAGAAGCGCCTTCGCCGTCTTCTGGAGGATGAAACTTTCGAGATCGATTCCATCGTGATCGTGGCGTCGGCCTCGCCCGAGGGCAGATTCCGTGACAATGCGTCCCTTTCCTACAGGAGGGCGGGAAGCGTGTCGGAGTACTTTTCGGAATATGTGGAATATGTAAGGGATTCTCTGCGAAGGGAGCAGGGCTTGTTCATAAATGTGGGGGAGGATTTTGAGGAGTCGGGTATGAAAGCCTCCGGCGGGCCGCGCAGGGAAATCCGCTTCCTCTCCAGAAGCGGCGGGGAGAACTGGTTGGAGCTGGACAGGCTGGTGGAGATGGACACCGTTCTGTCCGCCGCCGAGAGGAAGTCATATTTCGCGCTTTCGGACATCCGGGATCCCGACGAGCGGGAGAAAAGACTTAAGAGAAGCGGCTTCTATGCCGGGATACGGAAGAGGCTCTACCCCGCGTTGCGCACCGTGAACTTCATGTTCTGCCTTCACAGAAAGGGAATGCAGAAAGACACGATACATACGACGGTGATAGACAGCTGCTATATGCGCGGAGTGCAATCTCTTTTAGATCACGATTATCAGACAGCCTCGCAGCTGCTCGCTCCGTATCAGGACTACAATATGGCCGTGGCCTGTCTTGCCCTCGACCGTAACGCCGCCGCCCTGAACATATTGGAAAAATGCACCCCGGATGCAAAAGTCAACTACATGCTCGCGATAATCCATTCGCGGCAAGGTCGGGAACGGGATGCCGTCGAATGTTATCTGAGATCCTGCGCCCAGGATCCTTCGATGGTGCATCGCGGGAATCTCGACCCCGAAATTTCGGCACTCATAAGAAAATATGATCTGCATAATGAAAAAAACCAAACCAATTAAAAAATTTCAAAAAATGAAAAACTTAACAACCGTTTCATTGGCCGTTCTTGCGGCCATCTCACTGATTGGATGTTCCAAATCCTCATCTCCAAGCTCCGAATCTCCTGCGGGCGGAGGGAAATGCCTGCTTTCCATGAATTTGAGCGGGGGCGAACATACCCGTGCCACCGGACAGACGCTCGCCAAGGAGTCGATGATTCAGAACATCCAGATATTCGTCTTCAACAAGGGCGGGAATTTGGACGGGATGCTCGATGCCTGCAAGTCGGCCGGATTCGACACTCCGCTCAAATATGACGCCTCTTCGACCCCATATACCGGGATGGAGCTCGAGTGTACTTTCGGGAATAAGGAAATCTATGCCGTGGTCAACGGCAGCACCGATTATGTGTCCAGCGGGACGGTGCTCAAAAAGGAGACTCTCCTTGCAAATACCATATCTCTGGGGGAGGGGGCCCCGGACAAACTGTTCATGTTCGGGAGCGGCAGCACAAGCCTCAAGTCCGGAGAGCAGAGCTACAACATCACCGTGAAAAGAGCCTGCGCCGGCGTAGTGCTGGAAAGCATCAAGAACGAGATGATCGCTCCCGCCCACCAAAAGGAGGGAGCCTTCAAAATCGAGAGGGTCTATCTTACCAACGTTCCGGCAAGGGTGCGTCTTGACTCCGATCCGGGCGCATCTTCCCTCGGGAGTGAGAACTGGTATGCCAAGCAGGGGGCCGATAACGGTAAACGGTCTTTGATTTATGATGAGGTCGGAAAGACCCTCAATTATAACAAAACGTACGATACGAAGCATTCGTTCTACTCTTTTCCGAATGAATGCGCACCGGAATCGAAAGAGCCATGGAGCCCGCGCGCAACCCGTCTTGTCGTTGAGGCCAGCTACAATTACGGCACTGCTGACAATCCCGATGAGCGGCTGTTTTATTATCCGATAACGCTTAATAAGGGGCTTGAGGCGAACAAATGCTACAAGGTGAACCTTACCATCCGGCGTCCCGGCTCGTCCGGACCGGAAAAAGCTGTGGAATTCGGCGCCGTGAGCGGATCCATTTCCGTGGAGTCATGGGAGGACGGAACGTCATACACCGAAACCATCTGACCCTTATGCGGACCGGCAGTCTTCCGGGCGTCGCGCTCTGTCTTTCCCTCGTCCTTCCGGCTTTGACGGCCTGTTCGATCAGGGAAGACAGGGGCGGCTGCCCTTGCTACATTTCCGTGCTTGTGGGCGATTTCCTGCGCGCCGGATTTTCTGACGCCATGCTCTCTTTCAGCTCGGACCGTCTCGTGAGCAGGGAAGACATCCGCCTTGCAGAATATGAGGACGAAGCCTATGTCGCGAGCCTGGAGAGGCGGATGAACAGGGCTTCGCTCGTGGCCGGCATCGACAGGATGCAGGTGCGGGGCGACTCCCTGCTGACCCCCGGCGGCCATGGCTCCGACCCGATATGGCTCTATAGCGAGAAGTTCTTCTGCAATGACGATTTCTATACCGTGACGGCGCGGCCGCATAAACAATATTGCAGACTTAAGATTGTTCAGACGGAGCTCTCGCCAGGCGAAGAATCTTCCTGCTCTTTCAGTGTCAGGGCCGGATACTGCGGCATCGACCTCTATGACAGGCAGCCTCTCAGGGGGGAGTTCCATGCCGAGGCGCAGCGGGAGCCGGACGGCAGTTTCTCTCTGCTTCTGCCAAGACAGGGCGAGGAGGGTGAGATTCTGCTTGAAGCCTGCGTCGCTTCTCAGAATGACGGAGAAGCTTTTACGTTCACGGTCGATCTGGGCGCCCACCTTCGGGCGGAGGGATATGATTGGACTCTTGAGGATCTTAGGGATGTCAGCGTGACGGTGGATTACGCCCGCGCCGAAATCTCCGCCCACATTGAGGATTGGGGGAGCGAGAATATTTTTTATGATGTAAAGATATGATATACGATAATTTGACAAAAGTTTTGAGGGCCGTCTGCATTTTTGCCGGATTCTCCCTTCTCGCCTGCGAACCGGAACTTCCCGGACTGGTACGCTTCGAGGAGCAGGGACAAGAGGAGACCAAGGTCCTTGCCCTCGGAATAGGGCGGGACGAGTGGCCTTCCACGCGTTCGTCCCTCGGGGACGGGGTAGAGGGGATTTTCAGCGGGGCAGTTCTGGCCATATATGACGCCTATACCGGCTTGCTGGACTCTGAAGTGAACATCAGCGCGCAAGATCTGGGCGGCGAAGTCAAGATAGAGCTTCCCGCCGGGAGGACTTATGATTTCTACCTTCTTGGCAATCTTTGGGAGATTTCTTCGGGCGGAGCGAAGAGAATGCCCGCCTTCCCTCCGATGGAGAGCGACGTCAGCTCGATGAGCTACTCTCTTGACGGAGGGACTGCGTCGGGGGGCTTCCGCAGGGAGAATTTTTCGGAAACATCCAAGTACGGAATCCCTCTGTTCTGGCAGGAGAAGGGAGTTTCCGCCGATGTCGGAAAAATCAAAATCAAGATGCGCCGGCTTTTCTCCCGCCTGACGGTGGAGATAGATCATAGAGGTCTTGCCGGAGGGACCTTGGATGATTTTGTCAACGGGACGCTGCGCATCAGGCAGGTGAACTGCCGCCTGTCTCCTTTCTCCAACGGCGGCTCCAGGGCCGAATCGTCCGCTGACGTGCTGTCTGTCGGGGATTTCGACGTGACGATGTCGAATGCCGTCAAGGGGGAATATGTATATTATGTGCCCGAGAACCGCCAGGGGGTGCTGCTCCCGACGAATTCTGATCCGGCCCGCAAGGACAGAGATGCGGTGGTGGCGGCCAATCCCGGGACGGGGATAGCGGACAGGCTGACTTTCGTGGAGTTTGAGGGGAGCCTTGGAGGCGGGACGGGCTTCAGCGGGAAAACCGTGTACAGGTTTTTCCTCGGCAAGGATGCGGTCAAGGACTTCGACATCGAGCGCAACCTCAGATTCAAAGTGAGCCTCGGCTTCAACTACGAGACGCTCTTCAGTCCGGACTGGAAACTGGAGGTCGAGGGCCTGTCGGACAGGCGCGAGTTCTTCCTGTCGGGAGAACTCGCCGGCAGGCTTCCGGACGGACAGGTGGCTGTCGTCCGGAAAAACCGGCCTGCCGTCCTCGACCTCAATCTCACTCTTGACGACGGGGCCAACAGAATCACTTCCACGCCTTTGGTGGACGAAGGCTTCGAAGCGCAGCACATAGGCGATATGGCCTGGACTTCCAACTTCTGGTCCGCCACGCACAATGATGCCAACGAGCCGGCCCGCAAGACCTTGTCCGAGCTGGGGATAGGCGTCTCCTATCAGAGCGGGCGCTTCACCTTCGCCGTTGAGAACCCGTCTCTTTTCGTGAGCGGCCGCAGCATACCCGTGTATCTGAATCTCTATCCGGGGGACAGACAGGTCAGGGCCGTCATAAAGACCGGAGACAACATCAGCGTCACGGCGTCGGAGAGCATCTACGATGATTTCTATATCGCCCAGCACAGAACCCTGAGCTTCTCGGGCTTCGAGGGGGATACCATTTATTATGCCGCCGACCAGGATGACTGCGCCCTGGGTTCGTCCGCCCGGCATTCCTTCAACCGTCAGTGGAAGACGGACAATTCCCTGTCCTCCAGCTTCCCCGTCTGCCGGGTGTCTTCCAATGGCTCCGCCATATATCCGTATCAGAATTACGGGGCTTATTCCTCGCAGCGCCTGTCTTCGGACGGCAAGCTGGACATCTATACCTTTTTCCCGAACGACTTTTCGATGATTCCCTCATATCAGAACGCCTCGGGGTCGATAGTGATATGCAGCGAAGACATTCTCAACGACGGGCTGACCGAGGTGCCGATTTATGTCAGGGCTCCGAGGCTGCATCTGGACGGCATCGGGGACGTGAAGCTGCCGGTGGACGGCAGCGAGTGCAGTCTCGGGAAGAAAATTTACACCAAGGCGGCTCTTTCGGCTTTTCCGGAGGGGAGTTTCGATCCGACGCTTTTCGAAGCCCTTCTCTCTCCGGTGGTCGAGCTCGCTTCCGGCTCTTCCTCCTGGACTGACTGCATCGGCCTTGACCCTCTGAGCGGGGAGATCTGTCTCAAGAGCACCGGCCCGCTCAAGAGCGGAAATTATGCCGGCGAGGCGACCGCCGGGATAGGGACGCTCAAAATTGCCGCCAACCCTGCGACGGGACTTTACAGCGGCTCGGCCAAGTGCAGTCTCGGCATAGGTCTCCCGTATCTTGAGTCGGAGCCTTCCGCCGAAGTGTCGAGTTCCTATCTGAACGACTCCGGATTCACCTCCAGCATAGAGGTGCCGATACGTTTCTGTCTGGACGGAGGCGACCCGGACAGGTATGAGTTCAGCGTACAGACATCCGGCTCCTCGCTTACGATGGCGGACGGGACTTTCACTCCCATAATCAGCGGCGAATATCGCGACGGTACCGTGGGGACGGCGTATTATTGGAAATATGACGAGAAAAATCAGCCCGACAAGACCCGGTACGGGAATTTCCTGCCAGGGGGCCTGCTGCTGCCCTACGGCCCTCAGAAGGTGACTTTCACCGCCGTCAACAAGTGGGACGGAGGCCGCTTTTCGGTGAGCGCCTCGTTCAATATAAGCTACAAGGTCATCATGGAGCAGCTCGGAGTGTTCGGCGACACTGCGTACGGGACAATCTATCCGCTCCCGCAGAAGAGCATCGACTACATAATGAAATACTGGTCCAGGGCGGGCGAGGAGGCCGCGGACTGGATGCTGAAGCTGCTCGGGACGGATACTTGGCTGAGCAACTACCGCTCGGGGCCGGATTTCTACAATGCGGTCAAAAAGCAGCACATGCAGCTCAACGGCTCAATCAAGTATAACAAAGGATATTATTCCGTCAGGTATCTGGACGATTCGGCCACCAAGTGGAGCGAGGATTTGGCCAAAAAGGCTTTCTACGACAGCAATTATCAGTGGCTCGACAACTTGACCATAGGGGGCTCCTCTGACTGGTGCAGCGACCCTTCCCTTACGGGAAGCGAGTGGCTCGACATGTTTTTCTGCACGGAGAAGGGAGGATACATATATACGGGAGAGGAGGATTTTCTGCCGTAGATGCAAGAGGGGGGGGTGACCAAAAAAGGTCATCCTCTTCTTTTGTAGTGCGCAGCTGCGCAGCCACACATCCCTTTCGTAGAAGGCATATCCACGGAGTTTCACGTGTATGAAGGCTTGCTTCATGGTTTCGGTCTTGGCACAGGTATGGTGGCAGAGGGGCGGATAAATGATGCCGTGAAGTTCCGGGAGAAACAGATGAAAGATAATGGCACTTGCCATGGTGTGGTCATCAATATGATTTGCGATTGCGGTATTCTTGAGGTGAGCATCCCGCCTGCCTGC
>CAVHNN010000024.1:0-29030 GCA_963637465.1 Paludibacteraceae bacterium | reverse complement strand
CATGCGGAATTTTCGAGGCAGTTTCGGCTTTGGAAGAGGGAGCGTAGCGGTGGCTGCGTGACCGATGACAAAGATGAAAATGGCCGGAAAGGCCATGTAAGAAAAGAGAGGAATTATTTCAAACTTCGTAGTATGGGACAGGAAATTGAGCGCAAATTTTTGGTCAGCGGCGACTTCAAGGCCGAGGCCGCGGGAGCCGTGAGAATCATCCAGGGGTATCTTTGCTCCGTACCGGAAAGGACAGTCCGTGTCCGGGTCAAAGGCGACAGAGGCTACATCACGGTCAAGGGGGCGGCCGGCGCGAGCGGAGCGAGCCGCTTCGAGTGGGAGAAGGAAATCCCCGCCGACGAGGCCCGTGAGCTGATGAAACTCTGCGAGCCCGGGGTCATCGACAAGACCCGTTATCTTGTTCCCGAGGGGCGGCACACCTTTGAGGTCGATGAATTCCACGGCGACAACGAAGGGCTCGTAGTAGCCGAAATCGAACTAAGCTCCGAGGACGAGAGTTTCTCCCGTCCTTCATGGCTCTCAAGGGAAGTCACGGGCGATATCCGATACTACAACTCGTTCATCGCCGCTCACCCCTACAAGGAGTGGTGAGCGATGAGGACTCATAGGACTCACAGGACAATCGCCGCGACCCCCGAGAGACCGAGAAAGACGTACACTGTCTTGCGCAGGACTTCTATGCGAATCTTGTCGAAGAGCTTCGCCCCTATCCAGAGTCCGCCAAGAACGGCGGGGACGGACACTATCCAGCCTTCAAGCACGGAAGGGGTCACGAGTCCGGCCCTCGCCCTGAAAAGGGACATCATCAGATTGCCGGAGAAGAAGTACCACTGGGTGAGCGCGATGTATTCCCGCTTGTCGGAGGCCGTTGACATAAAATAGATGACGGCCGGAGGCCCCTGCATCGCGAACAGCCCTCCCATCACCCCGGAAAGGGACCCGAGCCCCACCTGAAGCGGGACCGTGGGACGGATGCGGATTCTGTCGTTGAGAAAAAAGAAATACAGGCTTATGACAATCAGCACCCCACCGAGCACATGCTTGAGGTCGGCGCTGTCAACCTTCGTCACGACATGGACGGCAAGGAACGAGACTACGAGGAAAGTCAACAATATGGGGATCAGCTTCTTCCACGGGACCTCCTTTACGGTGCGCAGGGCCGGCAACATGGCGGTGACCACGGCGAGCAGCCCCGAAAGGGCGGTGGCTTCCCCATAGGACGGGAGCAGGTACGGGAACATCGTCATCACTATTATCCCGAAACCGAAACCCGTCACGCGCTGCACGGAACTCGCAAGCAGCGTGAAAAGAAAAAGTATTATGATGGCAGTTGCATCCACTTCTCTGCAAATATCACAAATTATTCGTATCTTGTGGAGCTTTTTTGCATAAAATTTTTCGCACAAAATTTTTTAACCAGTCATACACACGATGAAGCATTTTGCATTTTTCATTTCAGCCTTGGCTCTGACGGCCGGGGTATGTTCCTGCGGGCAGGGAAGTCAGACGGCGAAGACCGAGACGATCAACGACTCCAACACGCCGCTGCACCTCTTGGCTCCCGACTATAAGATTCCTTACGGCGTGCCGTCCAAAGACGCCGTCAAGGCGGACCTCGACAGGGTTCTCAAGTTTCTGGACGTGAACACTCCTGTCGGAATCAAGGAGGACGGCACTCTCGAGAAGGGAGCATTCCGTCTGGCAAGCTACGAATGGGGCGTGACCTACTCCGGCATGCTCAAGGCAGGGGAGACCACCGGGGACAAGGCCTTCACGGAATACACCACTCTCCGCCACAGCTTCCTTTCCGAGCAGGCCGAGAAATGGACGAAGGTGCTCAAGGACGGCGGCAAGGTCGATGCACAGATGCGTCAGGTGGTGGATCCTCAGGCGCTCGATGATGCCGGCGCGGTCTGCGTTTCGATGATCAGGGCTCAGGTCGCCGATCCGAGCCTCAAGCTCCGCTCCCTCATCGACAATTATATCGATTTCATCTACAACAAGGAATATCGTCTCAAGGACGGCACTCTCGCGAGAATGAGGCCTCTTGCCAACGCTGTATGGCTCGACGACATGTTCATGGGAATCCCGGCTCTCGCATGGTACGGCAAGCTCACCGGAGAGAAGAAATACTACGATGAGGCCGTCCGTCAGATCATGCTCTTCGCGGACAAGATGTGGGTTCCGGAGAAAAAGCTCTTCCGCCACGGCTGGATCGAATCCATGGATCAGCACCCATCATACCACTGGGGACGCGCCAACGGATGGGCCATCCTCACCATGAGCGAAGTTCTTGACGTGCTTCCGGAGAACTATCCGGGCAGAGCCAAGGTTCTCGACCTCTTCAGGCAGCACGCTGAAGGTCTTGCAGCCCTTCAGAGCGGAGAGGGATTCTGGCATCAGCTTCTCGACCGCAACGACTCCTATCTTGAGACTTCCGCCACCGCCATCTACGCCTACTGCTTCGCGCACGGCATCAACGAGGGCTGGCTCAACCCTCTCACCTACGGCCCGGAGACCTGCCTGGCGTGGAACGCCGTCTCCACGATGATCGACGAGGAAGGCAAGGTCAACGGCACCTGCGTCGGCACCGGCATGGCGTTTGACCCGGCATTCTACTACTATCGCCCTGTCAGCCCGTATGCGGCTCACGGATACGGCCCGGTAGTGCTCGCCGGAGCCGAGCTCATCAGACTGCTCGACAACACCTACCCTCGCCTGAACGACAACGCCGTGCAGTTCTACAGCAAGGACTACTCAAGCAAGGGAGCTATCTTCTCCGAAGAATAAAATTTATTAAAAATGAGACATATACGTCCTGTACTCTCATTGGCGCTGCTGCTCTTCGGGGCAGCAGTTGCCGTTGCCGGAACACACTCCTGGGAAGGCATTCACCGCATTTCTCTTTCCGAAGCCGAGGCGAACTTCGCGAACCCTCCGTCCGAGTTTGCGAGCCACGTCATCTGGGGCTGGGAAGGGCCGATGGACATCAAGACCATCCGGCACGACCTTGACTCCATCAAGACGAAGGGCTTCCGTTCGGTCATCTTCGAGGCGGGCTACCGGCTGCCTTACGAGTACCTTTCGGAGGACTGGTTCAAGGCCATCCGCACCGCAGTCATGGAAGCGAAGAAGCGTGACCTCAAGGTATGGATCATCGATGAAGGCAAATACCCGAGCGGTTTCGCGGGAGGCAAGTTCTCAAAGGAGCGTCCCGACCTGAGGATGAAGGCTCTGGTCGTCATGGACACCCGGCACGTAAAGAAAGGGGAAATCATCACCGACGCCCCGGCCCCGGAAGAGGTTCTGAGCGCCGTGGCAGTCAGCAAGTCCGGCCTTCCGAACCGCTGCGTCACCATCAAGGACGGCAGGTTCAGCTTCAACGCACAGGAGTGCGACTGGGACATCCTGCTCGTGGGCCCCGACTACCGCACCGGACAGACCCGCGCGGTCAACAACCCGACAGGCGGCAAGGATACCACCAACTCCATCTGCGACTACCTCAGTCCGGAAGCCGTGGGGCAGTTCATCGACTGGACGCATGAGCAGTACAAGAAGTACATAGGCAAGGAGTTCGGCAAGACGGTGCTCGGTTTCCGTGGCGACGAGCCGGATTTTGCCTATACTCCGTGGACTCCGGACATGGTGGAGCAGTTCATCTCCCGCAAGGGATATGACCCCACCCCTTATCTGGCGAGCCTTCTCGCGTCCAATCTCTCCGTAAGGGAGAAGCGCTTCAAGGCGGATTACTGGGACGTATGGTCGGAACTTTTCGCCGTCAACTTCTTCAAACGCCAGGCTGACTGGTGCGAGCAGAACGGCCTCGCGCACATCACCCATCTCAACAACGACCATAACATGCCCGTCTGCGTAAGGGCCGAGGGCAATCTCTTCAGAGATCTCAGCAAAGTGCAGATTCCGGGAGTGGACGCCATCTGGAACCAGATCTGGCCCGAGACGGTCAACGACTTCCCGAAGTTCGCCTCCTCCGTCTCCCATGTCTATGGCAAACCCCGCAGTTTCAGCGAGAGCTTCGCCGCATACTACACCTCCCCGAGCATCCCGCAGGCCAAGTATGTCGTTGATTATCAAGTTGTACGTGGCATAAACTTCTTTGAATTCATGTTCTGGATGGCCGGCTCCGCCAAAGCCAACTGGATGACTGATCCGGGGATGAAGGCCCTCAACGACTACACCAACCGCGCCACTTATCTGATGTCGCAGGGGGTTCCGGGGGCGCGCATCGCGGTCTATTATCCGACCTCCACCCTGTGGCTGGGAGACAACGCCGTCAACGCCGACCTTGTCAACATCTCGCAGATACTGCTGCAGCATCAGAAGGATTTTGACTGGGTGGATGACGATGCATTCGGCGAAGCTCTCACCGTCACTGGTGGCGGCGGTCTTAAGAACCTCAGCGGCCAGACCTACGGCACTCTCATAATCCCGTCCTGCGACGTGATTTCCGTTTCCGCCTGGGAGAAGATGATGGAGTTCTCCGCAAACGGGGGCAAGATTCTTTTCTGGGGACGCAAGCCGACAATGCTCGCCGGGCGCAGCTTCACTGAGCCTCAGCCGGTTCCAGACACTCCCGATCTGCTCCGGGAGCCTTCCGTAAGCTGGACGGCGACGGTGGCGGCGGCCATGCCTTCCCCGGAGATGGAGATTATCCTTCCTCCTGCTCAGGAAGGGCCTCGCCGCGGTCCGCGTCCCGGAGGAGCGGAAGAAAAGAAGGCCGAACCGAGCTCGTTCATCCGCTATACGGCCAGGGAACTGACCGACGGGGTCATCTACTTCATCTTCAACGAGGGGGAGCAGGAGTGCAGCTTCAAGGCGGCCTTCGACAAGACCGGCCCTGTCAGGAGCTGGAACGCCTCAACGGGAGAAGTCTCAGCGCTCGATGCCACATACGACAGCGGCCGCACCGTCTTCGAGATGACCCTCGCCCCTTGGGAGAGCCGCATCATCTCCATCGGGAAGTGTCCACAAGGACAAACAAAGTCTCAACCATAACAGTCATTCATTATGGAAAGATTATCAAAATTGTATGAATCCCGCTTCGGATGCAGTCCGGAGGAGATGACGCTGCTTCCGCTGTCCGGAAGCGCACGCAAATATTATAGGGTAAGCGGAGAAGGCGGCACACTTATCGGGTGCATAGGCACGAACCCCGCCGAAAACAGGGCCTTCCTCACGATAGACGCAAAGTTCCGGGATGCGGGCCTGCACGCGCCGGAAGTATATGCGGTATCTGCGGACGGGATGGCCTATCTGCAGGAAGACCTGGGTGACGGGCAGCTTTTCGCGCTTCTGCGTCCGGCGCTTGAAAGCGGGAACTTCTCGCAGGAGCAGCTTGACTGGCTGCACGACACGATCGCGCTGCTTCCGGCGGTGCAGTTCAAAGTCGGAGACGGGATGGACTGGGACGTCTGCTTCCCGGACAGGGAGTTCAACGCGAGGATGGTCAATTTCGACTTGAGCTACTTTAAATACGACTTTCTGAAACTCACGGGCCTGGAGTTCGACGAAATCCGGCTGCAGGACGATTTCGACCGCCTTCGGGACGACTCGCTCGACTTCCGGGGGGAGACTTTCATGTACAGGGATTTTCAGGCGCGCAACGTCATGATCAAGGACGGGGAGCCGTGCTTCATCGACTTTCAGGGCGGACGCAGGGGCCCCGTGCAGTATGACCTGGCCTCATTCCTGTGGAACGCCGGCACACATTTCTCATCCTCTCTGAGAGCCGAACTGGAGAGCGTATATCTCAAGGCGCTCAGGCAGTTCCGCAGCGTGGACGAGGAGGAGTTCATGGAAAAATACAGGCTCATCACCCTCGTGCGCCTGCTGCAGGAGTTCGGAGCCTACGGCTTCCGGGGACTCGTCGAGCGCAAGCAGCTCTTCATCGACTGCATCCCTACGGCGCTCGGCTGCATCCGCGAGCTGACGCAGGAACCCTTCAGGCGCTACCCTTACCTCAACACGACTCTGCGCCGCCTGTGCGAGGATTGGGACGGGCGCACCATCCTGCCCGGAGTCAAGGTCAGCCTGTAAGCAATTCCGGAAATGACGCAGTTGAAGAAAGCGATGATTTTCGCCGCCGGGCTCGGCACGCGTCTGAGGCCTCTGACGGACAGCATGCCTAAGGCGCTCGTCCAGGTCGGGGGCGTGCCGATGCTGGAAAGGGTGATATTGAAGATGAAAGAGGCCGGCTTTGAGGAGATAGTGGTCAATGTCCACCATTTCGCCGCTCAGATCGAGGACTTCATCGCATCGCACGGGGGCTTCGGAGTCAAGATTGACATCTCGCGCGAAGAAGAGCAGGCCCTGGAGACCGGCGGCGGAATAAGGCGCGCCGCCGGATTCCTGCGCGGCTGCGGCCGTTTCCCCGTACACAATGTGGACATGCTCAGCGACCTGGATATCAAGTGGTTCCTCTCACAGGACAGGGAGGATTCGCTTGCGACGCTCCTGCTGACGGAGTCCGACGATGCGGACAGGTATCTGCTCTTCGACGACGACATGCTTCTCAGGGGATGGACCAACGTCCGCACGGGCGAGCTGCGCAGTCCGTTCCCGGATTTTGACCCGTCACGCTGCCGCCGTCTGTCGTTCTGCGGGATACAGATCCTCTCCGACAAGGTGCTGCCGATGCTGGAGAAATGGCCGGAAAAGTTTTCGATAATAGATTTCTACCTCGCCGCCTGCGCCTGGGAAAACATCCGCGGCGTCGTTGCCAAACAGTTGAAAATTATCGATATAGGCAGCCCTGCAAAACTCGCGGAGGCGAACCGCCTGCTCTCATCGGGCAGATTTTGAACTGAGGAGCATTGCCATTATATTCTTTTTGCCTATCTTTGCCGCACAAATTACCGCTCCCTGATATGAGTTTAGAAACATTGAAGAAAAATCTTCGGACAGTCCCGGATTTTCCGAAGAAAGGCATTCTTTTTTATGACATCACCACTTTGCTCAAGAACGCAGAGTGCTTTGCCGAACTCGCGGACAGAATCTGCGAACCCTACAAGGACAAGGGCATCACGAAGGTCGTGGGAGTGGAATCCCGAGGATACATAATGGCCTCTGTGATAGCGGCGAAGCTCGGCGCGGGCTTTGTGCCGGTGCGCAAGGCGGGCAAACTGCCGGCGGAGGTCTTCGGTGTGGGATATGATATGGAATACGCCAGCGCGAAGCTGGAAATCCACAAGGACGCCATCACGGAAGATGACGTGGTGCTGCTGCACGACGACCTTCTGGCAACCGGCGGCACGATGTCCGCGGCGCTCAGGCTGGTGGAGAACACCCGTCCGAAAAAAGTGTATTTCAACTGTATCATAGAGCTGGCGGAGCTTGAAGGACGGAAGGCCCTTCCCGCTGACGCTGAAATCACGTCAATACTGCAACTGTAAACATATCGAGGCCTGCGGCAACGCAGGCCTCCCTCATTGACAGCATACATATATACAAATAATGATGAAAAAAGTACTCATTGCGGCAGCTGTTGCCACGGCGTTCATGGCTCAAGGAGCCAAGGCGCAGACCAATTTTCAGACTTTCTGGGACTTCAGTCGCGGTCACGTCACCACAACCCTCGAGGGTTACTACGGAGACAAGTGGGGGGACACCTTCTTCTTCGTCGACTACGACTACAACGCCAAGAACAACGATGACAATTTCGTCGGCGTGAGCGGCAGCTATTTCGAGATTGCCAGAGGGCTCAACTTCTGGAAGGATTCCTCTCTCAAGGACCTCAGCGCACACGTCGAATACAACGGCGGCGTAGGCTTCGGCAGCCAGAACTTCCTCTTCGGCGCCAATTATTTCATGCACAGCGCCGACTATTCCAACACCCTCACCCTCGAATTGATGTACAAGACCTTCAACAACGGCGCTTCCAGCGACTGCCCTCTGCAGTTCACCGCCGTATGGGGGATGAAGAACCTGTTCGGAGTGGACGGTCTGACTTTCAGCGGCTTCGCGGACATCTGGGGAGAGAATACCCCGTTCTGGTACAATGACCCTGTCACGGATCAGGCCTCGGAAGGCAAGTTTATCTTCATCTCCGAGCCTCAGATCTGGTACAACATAGGCAAGAGCTTCGGTGTGGACAACCTCCACGTCGGTTCCGAGATTGAGCTCAGCTACAACTTCGCGGGCTACAGCGGCTTCTACTGCCGTCCTTGCCTCGGCACAAAGTGGATTTTCTAAACCTTTTTGAGCAATGTCTTCTTTTCTCAGCAAGGCTTTCGGCTTTGACTCTTCGAAGCACAGCGTGCGTACCGAGATTGTAGCCGGTATCACCACCTTCCTCACGATGGCGTATATCCTCGCCGTCAACCCGAGCATATTCAGCAACATCGAGGGCATGCCGAACGGCGCCGTATTCACGGCGACCGCGCTGGCCGCCATCGTGGGAACCCTCGCGATGTCGCTCTACGCGAAGAAACCTTTCGGACTCGCTCCGGGAATGGGCCTCAACGCATTCTTCGTCTTCACTGTCTGCCTCGGGATGGGCTACAGCTGGCAGTTCGCTCTGACGGCCATCCTCATCGAAGGCGTCATCTTCGTCATCCTCTCCGCAACCAAGGTGCGGGAGATGATAGTCAATGCGATTCCATCATCGCTCAAGAACGCCATCGGCGCCGGCATAGGCCTCTATATCGCCTTCATCGGATTGCAGAACGCCGGGATAATCGTCAACAACGACTCCACGCTCGTCTCTCTGGGCGGTCTCGGCGCTCCTTCCAGCCTGCTTTTTGTCATCGGACTTTTCCTTACGGCCATCCTCGTGGTGCTCAAGGTCAAGGGCGGCATACTCATCGGCATGCTCGCCACCACCATCATCGGCATCCCGATGGGAGTCACCACCCTCACGGGATTCATGTCCCTGCCCGACTCCATCTCTCCGATTTTCTGCAAGTTCGAGTGGGGTAACGTACTGTCCTGGGACATGCTCGTCGTCGTGTTCACCTTCCTTTTCATCGACATGTTCGACACCATCGGAACGGTGGTGGGCGTGTCAGTGAAGTCCGGAATGGTCGATAAGGACGGACATGTGGACGGTATCAGCAAGATTCTGATGGCCGACGCGGTGGCCACCACCGCAGGAGCCTGCTTCGGAACTTCCACCACCACCACCTACATCGAAAGCGCCGCAGGTGTCGCCGAGGGAGGCCGCACCGGTCTGACCTCGTTCGTGATTGCGGCCTGCTTCGCGATAGCCCTGCTCTTCTCTCCTGTGTTCCTCGCCATTCCGGGCGCAGCCACGGGAGCCGTGCTGGTGATTGTCGGCGTGATGATGATGAGCCCGATCCGCAACATCGACTGGGACGACTACTCCGAGGCCATTCCTGCATTCATCACCGCCGTGATGATGCCGCTCTCATACAGCATCGCGCACGGCATTCTCCTCGGCATGATCTCCTACGTGGTCATCAACGCCGTCTGCGGCAAGTTCAAGAAGATCAGCGCGACGATGTGGGTTCTCGCCGTACTCTTCATCCTGAGATACATCTTCATGTAGAAGATACCATATTCCAAAAGCGGCCGGGAGGAAATGCCCGGCCGCTTTTTTATTTGCCGCAGGGAAGGGACAATCGTTTTTTTCGTACATTTGCAACTTTGAGATGAAATTGATGTCCCGCATATTCTTCCCCGCCGCAGTGATGGTCGTCACCGCAGCGGGAGTTTTTGATTTCGGCGGAGCCGCCCGCTCTCCGTTTCCCGGCTCCCCCTCCGAGGCCGAAAGCAGGGACACGGTGATTTATCCTCCGTACAACTACCGCCCGCGCAGCTCCGCCGCCACAATCGCAGTAGTGGTGGACAGTCTATCTGATGAGGAGATCATCGAAACTCCCGACACAAGCCTTCTCGCTGACGATGTCAAGACGCTCAGCCCGAAGGACTCCCTCAAGGCCCTTCTGGACTCCACGCTCTGGGACAAAATCGACTCCATCTACCTCGCGGACTCCGCCGCCAAGGCCAAGGCCAAGTTCGACGCCTGGTACAACGGACTTTCCAAAGCCGAGAGGAAGAAATACGACAAGGAGCAGCTCACAAAGCTCAAACTTGCGCGAGCCGACTCCATAAGAGCCGCCAAGGAAGAGAAGAAAGCCATAAGGGACAGTATCATCGAGGCCACGCCGAGAATCCTCGAAACCTACGCGCTGCCCGATTCGATGCAGTACAAGCGCATCATAGCCTGGACCCTGGACAGGGATTTCGGAAAACTCAATCCTTACGTCCCGGACACGACATACAACTACCGCTTCTACGACTACCCGTTCCTGCGCAACGACGTGAACGCCAGCTGGCTCGGGGTGGCGGGAAGCCCGGTGCAATACTACAACTATCTCAAGCGCGCGAGCGGGGAAGGCGTGGAATTCTACGACGCGCTCGAATCCTGGAGCTATTCTCCGCAGACGCTGCCGCACTACAATTCCAAGACCCCGCACACCGAGCTTGCCTATTTCGGGACCCTCTTCGCCGGGGACAGCAAGGAGTCGGACAATCTCCACCTCTTCACCACGCAGAACATCACCCCCGAGTTCAACTTCTCCCTGCTCTACGAAAGGTACGGGGGCGAGGGGATGCTTGAAAACGAGACGACGGCCAACTCCACCACGGTCGCACAGGTCAACTGGCTCGGAAAGAAATACACTGCCCATGCCGGCTACATCGGCAACGGCATCACGATGGGCGAAAACGGAGGAATGCAGGACGTGAAGTGGATACGGGACACCACCGTGAACTCCAGGGACATTCCGGTCAATCTCAAGAAAGCGGAGAGCAAGGTCAAAAAACGCAGTTTCTTCATAGACCAGCAGCTGCGCATCCCGTTCGACTTCATCAACCGCCTCAAGGCTTCGCGCGACACCACTTTCAAATACAACGCCGACAGCCTTGACCGCAACATCACCACCGCATTCATCGGGCACAGCGGCGAGATTTCCATTTATTCCCGCAAATACACCGACCAGACAAGCGACGAGGCGTCGAAGGCGTTCTACAACAACGTCTTCAACCACAACCCTTCTTCGAGCGAAGACTCCCTCGGAGTCACAAAGATAGACAACAAGCTCTATATCAGGCTTCAGCCGTGGTCCGGCGAAGCCATCGTCTCCAAACTGGACGTGGGTGTCGGAGACTATCTCAAGACCTATTTCGACAGCAGCTACGTGCGCGGCACAAGGCACAGGGAAAACTCCGTCTATGCCTACGCCGGGGTCGAGGGGCAGCTTCGGAACAACTTCTTCTGGAACGCCAAGGGCCGCTATGTGATGCTCGGCCACGACTTCGGGGACTTCAGCCTTGAAGCCGACGGCCGCCTGAACTTCTATCCTTTCAGAAAAGCCCGCAGGAGCCCCGTGAGCCTGGGCGCACGCTTCGAGACGCGCCTCCAGGAACCGAACTACTACCAGCAGCACATCAACGCCAATCACTTCGCCTGGGACAACGAGTTCTCGAAAATCTCCACAACCCGCCTGTCCGGAAGTCTCGACATCCCGTATTGGAGCACCTATGTATCTGTGGGCTATGCTCTGCTCGGGAACAATCTCTACTATGATTCGCAGGGCGTCATCCGGCAGAACGAAGCGGCGATGAGCGTCCTGTCGGCGGACATACGCAAGGATTTCGCCATCGGTCCGCTGCATCTGGACAACAGGGTTCTGCTGCAATACTCCTCCTATCAGGAAGCCGTACCGGTTCCGGCGGCGGCATTCAACCTCAAGTACTACCTCCAGTTCACGGTGCAGAAAGTGCTGCAGATGCAGATTGGAGCCAACGCCTTCTACAACACTTCATGGAACTCCCCTATGTGGAACCCCAACATCGGAGTGTTCTACAACCAGACCGAAAGAAGCTACACCAACGGCCCGTACTACGACATCTTCGTCAACATGCAATGGAAACGGGCCTGCATCTTCGTCAAATACCAGAACGCCGGAGGCGGGAAGCCTCTCGACAAACACGACTTCTTCAGTTCGGACCGCCACAGCATCACGTTCAACGGGATGACCGGCTTCAAGATAGGCATCTTCTGGCCTTTCTACACTCAGCCTTCGGGAAGGCCGCCTGTCGGCGAGGCGGGCAGAAATATCGGTGAAATGAGCAGAAAATAAGTTCCGTATGCCCCGCAGAGACACCCCCGCCATCATAGTCGCGGCGCTGACGGCAGCCTTGATCATCGCCGGTCTTGTCGCCTCTCTCTTCGGGAGGAGGTTCAAAGATGAGGGTGTCCGCCCGCATATCCGCAGCATTCTGGAACTTGGCAGGATGACGGACACCACCAAGGCTCTGGTCGTGGGATACAACTACTATCTGCTCGAAAAGTACGCCGAAAGCAACGGCCAGACCATAGAGATTGACATCACCCCGAGAAACGTTTCATGGATAGACTCCCTCAAGGCGGGGAGAGTGGACATCGTGGTCGTCCCGTTCGAAGACGGCGTCACGATTGACAGCGTACTGGTTTCGACGCCCGTGGACAGTCTCAGCGTCTGGCTGATGAGACACGATGACTTCGGCAACATGAAGAACGCCGACGAGTGGCTCCGCAAGTGGCTCGGGAATGATGAAAACCAGCGCATCAAGGACAGTTTTCTCAAACGCTACGACGCTTTCCGCAGCCGGCGGAGAGAGAACATCAGCCCCTATGACAGCCTGATACGCGTGCACGCCGACTCTCTGGGCTGGGACTGGAGGCTGCTCGCCGCGGTCATCTATCAGGAATCCCGATTCCACATCGAGGCCCGGTCGAGGCGCGGAGCGCGCGGGCTTATGCAGATGATGCCCGGAACCGCACGGCACTACGGGGTCTCCGACCCTCTCTCCCCCGAAGAGAACATAAGGGGCGGCACCCGCTTTCTGGGCTCTCTCATACGCAAATACCGCAAGGTGGGGGCGAACGACGAAGAAAGGTACAAGTTCGCCCTCGCGGCCTACAACGCGGGAGCATCCCGGGTGGACGACATCCTCGAACTCGCGAGCCGGCGCGGGATTGACTCTTCACATTGGGACAGCGTCGTCCTCGTGATTCCGGATATGTCAAAAACGGAGACCGTCGACAGCGCCGCAGTCAGCCGTCCCCCGTTCAAAGGCAGGGAGACCGTCGCCTACGTATCCTCCATCATGGCCATTTATGAAGAATTCAAGAGAATTTGCCCCTGAGAGAGTGACAGCCTGCCGCAATTTTGCTTAACTTCGCAGCAAATGCGCATTTCCAAAATAATTCAGATAATGAAAAAGTTATTAGTGTTTATGTTTCCCGTGATGATGCTGGCTTCGGCCTGCCAGTCAGGAGAGAACGGAGAGAAAGTTCCGGCCATCGACCTCAGCGACCTGAATCAGTCCGTGTCTCCGGCCAAGGATTTCTACCAGTACGCAAATGGCGGATGGATCAGCAAACATCCGCTCAAGCCGGAGTATGCACGCTTCGGCTCTTTCGACGTTCTCCGCGAGAACAACGTCGAGCGTCTCAACGCCCTTTTCGCCGAGATGGCCACGATGTCTCCGGAGAGCGGCACCACCGACCAGAAAATAGTCGATCTCTACAAGCAGGGGCTCGACTCCACGAGGCTCAACGCCGAAGGGGCCGCACCGCTCAAGAAATATCTTGATGCCATTTACTCCGCGGCAGACAAGAAAGCGCTTGCCGCAGAACTCGCCGAGCTGAACAAATGCGGCGAAGGCGGATTCTTCGGAACCGGCGTCAGCGCCGACCTGATGGACAGCGACAGCCAGGTGCTCTACCTCGGACAGGGCGGGCTCGGCATGGGAGACCGCGACTACTACGTCGAGAAAAGCAACGAGTCCCTCAAGAAAGGCTACCGCGACATGCTCGCCAAACTCTTCACCCTCAGCGGCCTGGACAATGCCGACAAAAGGGCTGACAACGCCCTCGGCATAGAGGACAAGCTCGCGCAGGTGTCCTGGACAAGCGTCGAACAGCGCGACTACACCAAGCAGTACAATCCGATGAGCGTGGAGAAGATAGATAAGGAATACCCGGGATTCGGCTTTGCCGCCTTCTTCAAAGGCCTCGGCATCGCAGATCCGGGGATGGTCATCGTACAGCACCCTTCTTTCTTCAAGGGATTCTCCAAGATCTGGACCGGCTCCTCTCTCGATGCCCTGAAGGACTACGTCGCAGGACAGTTCATCAGCAGCTCGGCCTCAGCCCTCTCGGATGACTTCTATGCCGCGAACTTCGACTTCTTCAGCACGCAGATGAGCGGCGTCACCGAGCAGAAGCCACGCTGGAAGCGCGCCATGAGCGTGCCGAACAGCATTCTCGGCGAAGCGGTGGGCCAGATGTACGTCAAGAAATATTTCCCGGAGTCCTACAAAAATCAGGTGCTCGATCTCGTAAAGCAGCTTCAAGTATCTCTGGGCCAGCATATTGACCAGCTCGAATGGATGTCTGACAGCACCAAGGCCTACGCCCGCGAGAAGCTTGCCGGATTCACCGTGAAGATCGGTTACCCGGACAAGTGGAAGGACTACAGCACGCTCTCAGTGGATCCGAAGGCGAGCTATCTTGAGAACCTCCTTGCCGCGAGCGCATGGTACGTGCAGGACAACCTCGGCAAGCTCGGCAAGAAGACGGACCGCAGCGAATGGGGGATGACCCCTCAGACCGTCAACGCCTACTATAACCCGACGACCAACGAGATCTGCTTCCCTGCAGCCATTCTCCAGCCGCCGTTCTTCAATGCCGACGCTGACGATGCGGTCAACTACGGAGCCATCGGAGTGGTAATCGGACACGAAATGACCCACGGATTCGATGACCAGGGAAGGCTCTTCGACAAGAACGGCAACATGAACAACTGGTGGCGTCCCGAGGACGAAGCCGCATTCAAGGCCAAGACAGCCGTCCTCGTTGACCAGTACAGCGAAGTGGAGATCCTGCCGGGAGTGCACGCCAACGGAGAGCTCTCCCTCGGGGAGAACATCGCCGACCACGGCGGACTCAGCATAGCCTACACCGCGCTCCACAACAAGATAGGAGACAAGCCGGTGTCCGACATTGACGGTCTCAACGTCGACCAGCGCTTCTATATCGGCTACGCGCACCTCTGGGCGCAGAACGCCACCGACGAGGAGAAGGCGCGCCTGACGAAGCTCGACGTACACTCCCTCGCGGAGAACAGGGTCAACGTGGCCGTGCGCAACTTCAAGACTTTCTTTGACGCCTTCGGCATCAAGGAGGGAGACCCGATGTGGAGGCCCGAGAGCGAAAGGGTAATCATCTGGTAAACCATATGAAAGCCGAAGGCTTCATAGCCGGACGACTTCGATTCAAGGGAAGGGTGGCTGTCGCAGCGACAGCCATCTCTTTCTTTATCATCATCCTTTCGGTCTGCATAGCCGAGGGGTTCAGCCGTGAGATACGCCAAGGAGCGGCGGCCATCGCCGGCGACATCCTGATTTCAGACAGGGGAGGAAATTTCTTCGGAGCCTCCGACCCCGTCCCCTCCGCACCCTCGTTCGCGGAAAGCGTCAAAGCCGTGCGCGGAGTGGAAAGTCTGACTCCGATAATCTGCCGGAGCGGAATAATCCGCAAAGGCGATGAAATCCGGGGAGTCCTGTTCAAGGGCACCGATGCCGACACCGTCCGGATGGGGGCGAGAGTGCCGTCAGCTCTCTCTTCGAAACTCGGAATCCGGGTCGGAGACGAGCTCCGCTCATGGTTCATTTCGGACAGGATCAAGACCGGAGACTTCCGAGTGACCGAAATTTACGAAAGCCTGCTCGACAGCGACGAGAGCCTCATCATACTGACAAGCGCGGCGGATTTGCGCAAGATAAACGGCTGGAGCGACTGCGAGGCTTCGGCCATCGAAGTTCAGCTGAAGCCGTCTTTCAGAGACCGCAAGGCGATGAAAGAAGTGACGCGCGAGGTCGGAGGCATCGTTTCCGCAAGCTCCCTCGATGAGGAGAACGGACTCGGAGCCCTTTCGGCAGCCGAGAGATTCCCGCAGTTCTTCGACTGGCTGGACCTGATAGACTACAACGTCGTCGCGATCCTCATTCTGATGACGGTCGTCGCGGGGTTCAATATGGTTTCCGGACTGCTGATTCTGCTCTTCCGCAACATCTCCACCATCGGCACCCTCAAGACCCTCGGAATGAGGGACAGGGACATCGCCGGAGTCTTCCTGCGAATCGGAGCGAGAATCAGTCTCAAGGGGATGCTCATCGGCAACGGGGCGGCCCTGGTTTTCTGCTTGTTCCAGAGCCTCACCGGATTCATCAGGCTGGATCCGGCCAACTATTTCATCTCTACCGTTCCGGTGAGCATCAATCCGCTGCAATTGCTTCTGACGGACGCTGTGGCCTTCGTGACGATTCAGCTTCTGCTGCTCATCCCTTCACTTTTCATTTCGAAGATCGACCCTTCTTTGACTGTGAAAGCTGAATGATGGACATGTTCTTCTTTGCGGCATAGTCCTCCGGGTTGATTTTCAGAGCTTTCTTGTAGTATTTCATGGCCTTGCGCGGATTTTTGCGGGCCACCTGCCAATATGAGCCGAGATTGTCAATGAACACGGTGTTGCGGGGATAGAGCCTGTTCATCCGCCCGGACAAGCTGTAGAAATATTCATACCCGCTCTGCGTGCCTATGTGGAAGAAAGCATAGCAATATTCTCCGACCGCCTGGCAGAAGACCTCGTCATCCGAGAGCTTCCCGTCAAGAGTCCACCCCTCCCCTTTGGAAGAAACGTATTCATCTATCAGGGACATCAGTTCCTGAAACGCCATATCCGGGCTTTCACCTTCGTATTCCATCAGAGAGGTGATTTTATAGAAACGGTACCGGAATTCCCCGGGACGTAGAGAGACAGCCTTGTCGATGGCCCTCATGCCGTCGGCATACAGCGAATCCTCAAAAACAGGCACCTCGAAATAATAGATGTCCCTCCCGAGGGAATCCTTCAGGGTAAGCATCGGCTCCTCGCCGAGGTATCTGCGGGCATCCTTCGGGACGACCTCCGATTTTTTTGACTTGGCGAAGAACCAGTTGAAGCGGGCCGCGTACACGTCCGGATCCTGAGGCTCCGCCGCCTCCCATCTGTCGATTATGGTCTCGACCCCGACACCGGCAGGCCCCACGTTGCGGACCTGACGCTCATAAGAGGCCTTGAAGCGGGCGGAACCGCCCTCCTGAGCCGACACCTGCACGCAGAGCAGCAGGAAGAGGGCGATTATGGGGAATCTAACTTTCATATTCATACGTTCATAAGTATTCTGCGGCTCTTGGGAAGCAGGTTGTTGCATCTGGAGCCGATATTTTTCACGAATCCGAGAGGATGTCCGAGGTATGTCACCACATTGTAGCCCGGCGCGGCCCCCTCAAGAGCAAGGCTGTCCCTGTGGAGATATCTTAGAGCCGTATGCAGGTCAAGCTCCACAGCGGGATAGTCTTCCGGGCGGTATGAGAGACTCAGCGCGTAGTCCGGGTCGGGGATGAAATCCCTGCCCTTGTTCTCCCCCCTTCTGACCCCTTCCCCCCGCAGGGGGCGGAGCCGCGAGAGGTCAAAGCCCCCGCTCCTGCGCTGCGGAGAGGTTTTTCGCAAAGCCCCGACCCATTGTCCCTCCCCGGGGACGACACCCGCGACGAGCAGATTGCCGTAAGCGGTCTTCTCCACCCCGAAATCGGAGAACTCGTCCGACGGCGGGACAATCTCCCCTCCCAGATTGGCGGCGGCCCATTCAAGATTGTCATCGTTCTCCTCCTTTCCGTAAGTGCAGGTGGAATATATCAGGAGTCCGTCCTCTCTCAATGAGGGCCAGACATCGGCGAGGATGCGCTTCTGCCTCGCCGCGCAGAGTTTCACCGTCTCCTCGCTCCACTCTTCCCGCGCCCGGGGGTCCTTGCGGAACATGCCCTCGCCGCTGCACGGGACATCGGCCACGATAACGTCAAAAGCCCCTTCCAGCCCCGCGAACGCCGCCGGATCGACGGATGTCACGGCCACCCTCGGATCGCCCCACAGAGCCACGTTGTCGCAGAGCACTCCGGCGCGGGCCTTCATCACCTCGTTGCTCACCAGCAGGAAGTCATCCCCGAGTGTCTCGCGGCACGAGGCGGCGATGTCGGTGGTCTTGCCACCCGGAGCAGCGCACAGATCAAGCACCCGCAATCCTCCGGAACGGGAGGAAGCGAGCGCCAGCTTCCGGAAAACGTGTCCGACATACATCGCGGACGAGTCCTGGACATAGTAGCATCCCGCATGGAAGAGCGGGTCGAGAGTGAACGACGGCCGGCTTTCCAGAATACGCCCCCAGCGGCTCCAGGGAACGGGAAGCCCCTCCGGCCCGGCTCCGCCTTTGAAAGGATTGAGCCTTATCGAGACTGAAGCCTCCCCCATCATCAGAACATCCCCTCGGGCATCTGCGGCATCTTGCCTTCCGATATGTCCACAAGAGTATCGACAACCTTGTCAAGAGCCTGCTGAATCTTGCCGCCGAGCATGGTCTTCATCATGAAGTTGAGATTGACGTCCAGCACTATGCTGAAATCCGTCTTGCCGGGCAGCACGGAGGGGTCGAAATGCAGGGCTCCGACGAACTCCACCGGAGACTCGACACTTATGATGCGGATCAGGTGATAGGGCTGCCTTTCATCGATTTTCACCGCAATGGTGAAGCCCTGGACAGTTATCTTGAGGCTGTCATAGTCTGCGCTTATCTCGGCTTTCTGCTGCCCGGGCATGAGCCTTGAGAAGTTGCTCATGTCGCAGAAAGCCATGTAAAGCTCTTCCGGGCCCTTGGAGACCTGGCCGTGCCTGCTTGTATAATGTGCTGTCATATCTCGCGTTTATTTGTTACTTTTGCAACAATGCAAATATAATCATTTTCCGATGCACCGAATATACTTCGAGAAACGCTGCATAATCATCTGCGGACCGGACGAACCGGCCCTCTCGGACCCGAACTCCGTAGAGTTTCACTTTGGAGAGAGCGTCAGCATCCACGCCCTCGTGTCCATGTTCGAGGCTTCGGAGTCCTTGAGCCGCATATACATACCTACGGACAACACCGGCTGGACATACCGCAGGGTCTGCGCGGAGTTCCGGGAGGTGGACGCGGCCGGAGGTCTGGTCTCCAACAGGCGCGGGGACTATCTGCTCATAAGCCGTAGCGGCCTCTGGGACCTTCCCAAGGGCCACCGCGAGGAGGGGGAGGACATCAGCGTCACGGCCCTGCGCGAAGTTCAGGAGGAGACGGGGGTCGATCAGCTTGAGCTTGAGGATCTCATCTGCGTCACCGACCACTGCTATCTGCGCAACGGGATATGGCATCTCAAGCACACCTGGTGGTATAATATGCTCTATACGGATCCGGTGGACCTGACGCCGCAGCGCGACGAGGACATCACGAAAGCGGCATGGGTGGCGAGGTCAAGCCTGCCTTCTTTTCTGAAAAACACCTATCCTTCCATCATCGAAGTCTTCCGCGAAGCGAAAGTGTGAAACTTTTTGCCTGATTCGTCCGTATAGTAAGGGTATATAACTGCGAATCCGATATGAAACTCTCACAATTCGATTTTGAACTGCCCAAGGAAAGCATCGCCAGAGAACTGATGCCAGAAGTCGACGGACACATCCAATGGAGGGATGAATGCCGCATGATGGTGCTCCACAAGGACAGCGGAGAAATCGAGCACCGCAGATTCAAGGACATCATAGAATACTTCGGCAAGGGGGACCGCTTCGTGCTCAACGACACCAAGGTGTTCCCCGCGAGGCTTCTCGGCAAGAAAGAGAAGACGGGCGCCGACATCATGGTTTTCCTGCTCCGGGAGCTCAACAGGGAGCAGCGGCTGTGGGACGTGATCGTGGATCCGGCACGCAAGATCCGCATCGGCAACAAGCTCTACTTCGGCGACGACGACAGCATGGTGGCGGAAGTGATTGACAACACGACTTCGCGCGGCAGGACGCTCAGGTTCCTCTATGACGGGCCTTACGAGGAGTTCAAGTCGGCGCTTTTCGCCCTCGGCAAGACACCTGTCCCGGACTGGGTCAAGGAAAACCCCGACGAGAAGGATGTCGAAGAATTCCAGACCATCTTCGCCGCCCATGAGGGAGCCGTCTCAGCTCCGGCCGCCGGGCTGCATTTCAGCAGGGAGCTTTTCAGCCGGATGATTCTCAAGGACATAGACAAGACTTTCATCACCGTCCATATGGGCATCGGCCACTTCCGCACGGTAGATGTAGAGGATCTCTCGAAACACAAGATGGACGGCGAGAGGTTCATCATCAGCGATCAGGCCGCGGATGAGATCAACTCCACCAAGAGGGCCGGGCACAAGATCTGCGCCATCGGAGTCACCGTCATACGGGCGCTCGAAACCAACGTGACCACCGAAAGGGAGGTGAGGGCCGCGGACAGCTGGACCAACAAGTTCATCTTCCCTCCGTACAATTTCTCGATTCCGGACGCCATAGTGTCGAACTTCCATCTGCCCGAGTCCACAATGCTGATGACGGTGGCATCTTTCGGCGGCTTCGACAAAGTGATGAACGCCTACGATGTCGCTCTGAAAGAAGGGTACAAGTTCGGCCCTTACGGAGACGCGATGCTGATAGTCTGAAAATTCTGCCTATCTTTGTCCATCACTTGAATTATGAGAAATGGACAAAGAAGAACTCAGGCTTGTCAGCGCGATAGCGCTCAACGCCATTTTCGGCAGCCGGCCGCAGACCGCCTCCGCCATCACGGAGACTTTCAACTCGGCGGAAGAGATTTTTTCCCTCACGGAAAAGGAACGCGAAGAGATTTTCGGGCCGTGGAGCAGATTCTCCCCCGCCTCGTGGGAGGGCGCTCTTGAAGCCGCCCGCAGAGAATACCTCGACCTCTCGGGACGGGGAATCAGTTTTATCAGCATTTTCGACAGGGAGGCCTATCCCCCGCTGCTGCGGGAATGCCCCGATGCTCCCCTCCTCCTTTATATAAGAGGGAATCCGGCCTCGCTTCTGAATCCGCACCCCATATCGATAGTCGGGACAAGAGACATGGACAGCTATGGCCGGGACTGGTGCGTGAAGACCATCAGGGAACTCTCCGCCGCAGAGGAAAAACCCTTGATCGTCAGCGGACTCGCATTCGGGATTGACATCACGGCACACCTTGCCGCCCTCTCCTGCAGGCTTCCGACCGCAGCGGTCATACCAGTGGGGATAGAACGGATTTATCCCTCCGCCCACAGAATCGCGGCGGAGAAAATCATCTCCGCCGGCGGAGCCGTCATCACCGATTACCCTCCGGGGACGATACCCATGCCTTACAATTTCCTGCGCCGCAACCGCATCATCGCGGGGCTGTCCGCCGCGACCTTCCTCGTCGAATCCCGCCGCAAGGGCGGAGGGATGATGACGGCAAGACTCGCATTCGGCTACGGCAGAACGGTGCTGGCCCTCCCGGGCAGGATAGACGACCCGAGATCCTCGGGCTGCAATTCCCTGATAGCGGAAAAAGTCGCCGAAGCTTTCACGGGGACGCAGGCTCTCGCAGATGCCTGCGGGCTCGGTTTGCGGACACCCTCCCGGATAGCCGGAGCGGAAGACGCGATTCGCGAAAGGCTCTGCGAACGCTTGAATGACAAGGAGATACAGCAGCTTATCAGGATTTTCAAGGCCATACGCTCCAGCCGGGGAATCTCCGTCAGCTCCCTTTCGGAAGAGCTGGGGACGGACTATCCGGCCATGTCCAGAGCCGTCTGCCTGCTGGAAAGCGAAGGATTTATCTGCACCGATGTGCTCCAGAGGTGTAGTATCAATGCCAATTTTGCTTAATTTTGCAAAGTATGGAATTCATCGACACGCATACGCACAATTCCGACCGGGCCTACCTGGGCTGCGAGGACGAGGTAATCCGCCGCGCGCAGCAGGCCGGAGTGTCCGCCCTGATACAGGCGGACATCGACTCCTCGGAGCGGGCGGGGATGTACGCCCTCAGCGGGAGACATCCCGGACTTCTATACAATATGCTGGGGCTCTACCCCGGTTCGGTGGACAAGCGCTGGCGGGAAGAAATCGACGCCCTCCTGCCGTGGAGGGACAAGGGCCCCGTAGCCGTCGGTGAAATCGGGCTGGATTACCACTACGGAGAAGAATTCCGCGAGGAGCAGAAAGAGGCTTTCCGCACGCAGCTGGAGCTCGCGTCCGAATGGGACCTGCCCGTCAACATCCATCTCCGGGATGCCACGGAAGATTTTTTCTCCATCATCAAGGACTGCGCTCACCTGCACCTCAGAGGCAATCTGCACGCATTCGGAGGAAGTTATGAGATGTTCGACAGACTCTCCAGGCTCGGAGACTGGTATGTCGGCATAGGAGGGACGGTCACTTTCAAGAAGTCCAGGATCGGCGAAGACGTCGCCAGGATTCCGCTGGACCGCATTCTGCTGGAGACGGACGCGCCATACCTCACACCGGTCCCGCATCGCGGGGAACGCAACGAAAGCGCTTTCCTGCCGCTGATAGCCGAGTTCATCGCCTCACGCAAGGCTCTGCCGACGGAAGAAGTCGCCCGCGTCACCAGCTCAAACGCAAAAAAACTGTTCTCGATATGATGTTCAATCTCTTCAAGAAAGCAAAACCGTGCCGGCGCGCCGTCCTCCTCATATATACGGGCGGCACCATCGGGATGAAGGAAGACCCGTCGGACGGAACGCTCAAGCCCTTCGACTTCAGCGCCCTGATGAAAGAAGTTCCCGAACTGCGCAAGTTCGGTCTGGACATCGACACCTACAGTTTTTCCCCCCTCATCGATTCTTCGGACGTGGAGCCTTCGCTCTGGCAGTCTCTTTCCGGGCTTATCAAGGAAAGGTACGACGACTATCTCGGCTTCGTGATACTTCACGGCACGGACACGATGTCATACAGCGCCTCGACGCTCAGTTTCATGCTCGACGGCCTGGACAAGAGCGTCATCTTCACGGGAAGCCAGCTCCCGATAGGACGCCCCCGGACGGACGGGAAGGAGAATCTGATTTCGGCCGTCGAAATCGCGACCGCCCGCGACATCCAGGGCAAGGCCATCGTGCCGGAAGTGTGCATCTACTTCAACTCCAAGCTTCTGCGCGGCAACCGGAGCACAAAGGTCAACGCCACCGGCTTCGACGCTTTCAGCTCCCCCAACTACCCGCCGCTCGCTTCGGCCGGGATAAGCATCAAATACAACAGCAGCTACATCCACTATCCGCCGGGCGGACGCAGGGATTTCTCCGTGCACACCTCTCTGGACACGAGGGTGTCCATCCTGAAAATCCACCCCGGGATAACGGAACAGGCGGTGAGGGACATCCTGCTGGGCAGCGGCACCAGAGCGGTGATTCTGGAGACCTACGGGGCGGGCAACGCCATCTCCAAGGACTGGTTCCTCAAAATCGTCCGGGAGGCCGACAGGATGGGCAAGGTGCTGCTCAACGTCACGCAATGCCTCAGCGGGGACGTCAACATGGACATCTACGCCACGGGGCGCAAGCTCAAGGATGCCGGAGTCATCTCCGGGCATGACATCACCACCGAAAGCGCGCTGGGCAAACTCTTCTATCTGATGGGCAATTACGACGACAACGACAAGGTGAAAAGCCTTTTGGAGAAGAATCTGAAAGGCGAAATCTCAAAATAATTGTTGAATAATGAAATTTAATTGTTAAATTGCGCTGATTTTAGACATTAAGGAATAATTATTACAACTAATACATCATTAAAGTTCATTATGAAAAAGTTTTTCATGTTTTTGGCAGTTGCCGGCCTGATGGCTTTCTCTGCCAATGTAGCTTCCGCTCAGGAGGATTCAGCCCCTGTGGCTTCAGAGGTCACCAGCCTTGCTGACCTCACGGCTGCACAGTCAGAAGTTCCGCTTCACCAGGCCCTCAAGACCAAGTTCATCGAGGGTGGCCCTGGATTCATGGCGACCATCGTGCTCTGCCTTATCCTCGGTCTTGCACTCGCCATCGAGCGCATCCTCTACCTTTCATTCTCCAAGACCAACACCAAGAAGCTCCTCGCCGATGTCGAGAAGGCTCTTGCCACTGGCGGAATCGAGGCTGCAAAGAACGTCTGCCGTGAGACCCGCGGTCCTGTAGCGAGCATCTTCTATCAGGGACTTCTCCGCTACGATCAGGGTATCGACGTGGTTGAAAAGACCATCATCTCCTACGGCTCCGTTCAGATGAGCGAAATGGAGAACGGACTTTCATGGGTCGCCCTCTTCATCGCGCTTGCTCCGTCTCTCGGATTCCTTGGAACCGTTGTCGGAATGATCCAGGCCTTCGACGCCATCCAGGCTGCCGGTGACATCTCCCCTAACATCGTTGCCGGAGGTATGAAAGTCGCCCTTATCACCACCGTAGGCGGTTTGATCGTTGCGATGATTCTCCAGGTATTCTACAACTACATCCTTTCCAAGATTGACTCCCTCACCATCGATATGGAGGACTCTTCAATCTCCATCGTGGATGTACTTACAAAATACTCAGAGAAGAAATAATTGCCCTTTCATATAACGGATTATGAAACTTAACAAAATAATAAAATGGTGCATGGTAGCGCTGCTCGTCATCGGCACGGCCATCACTGTCTGGGGCTTCGCTGCAGGCTTCGAGACAGATGATGCCAAGATCGTCGACGTGCTGTTCTACTGGGCATACGCGATGATCGGTCTCGCGATCGCCTCCTGGGTGGTCGTAGGCGGCATCATCAGCGCGAAGGCCAACCCGAAATCCCTCGTCAAGCTGGGGATCGTGCTGGTCGGAGTCGCTGTGCTCTGCGTCGCCGTATACCTCCTCTCACCTGCGGACTACGCCTACGGAAGAGAGGGTATGGACACGCTTTCTACGCTCAAACTCACTGACACTACACTTAATCTCGCATACATCTCCGGCGTTGCCGCAATCATCGCCGTGATCGTAGGTGAGGTACATATGGGTATCAAAAATAGGAAATAATCATTATGTCCAAGAAAACACCTGCAATTAACTCGAGTTCTACCGCCGACATCGCATTCCTGCTCCTGTGCTACTTCCTTATGACAACAACCATGGGAACGCAGGCAGGTCTGTCGCGTCGTCTTCCTCCTATGCCGGCTGAAAACCAGAAGGCACAGGATCAGAAGGTGAACCGCCGCAACATCATTGTTGTGAGGATCAATTCTGCGGATAGAATCCTTGCCGGTACGGATGTAATTGATGTAAGTCAGGTCAAGGATAGGGTGAAGAACTTCCTGACCAACCCGCTCAACGACCCTAATCTTCCTGAAAAGGAAGTGAAGGAGATCGAAGGACTCGGTTCCTACCCTGTTTCGAAGGGCGTGATTTCACTTCAGAATGACCGCGGTACAAGCTATCGCGTGTACATCGCAGTTCAGAACGAACTGATGAAGGCGATCAACGAACTTCGTGACGACTTCTCCGTAAGTCACTACGGACGCAAGTTCGCAGCTCTCGACGAGGAGAAGCAGGACATCGTGAAGAAGGCCATACCTTCGAACATTTCGGAGGCAGAGCCTAAGGATATCGGCAACAGAAGAAGATAAAGGAGGACTCAACTATGTCAATGTTCAAGAAAGACGGGAAAAAGGAAATGCCCGCAATTGCGTCAAGTTCGCTCTCTGATATCGTCTTCATGCTTCTGTTCTTCTTCATGGTGACCACGCAGCTGCGTGAGACCGAGAACAAGGTAATGGTCAATATCCCCGAGGCATCCGAAGTCTCCAAACTCGTGAGAAAGGACCTCAACTCCTACATCAACATCGGTCCGCCTATCAAGGCTCTCCAGAGCCAGTACGGAACCGAGGCCCGTATCCAGTTGAATGATTCATTCAGGACAACCGCCGAGATTCGTGACTTCGTAGCTGCGGAGCGCGACTCCAAGAACGAGGCTGACCGTCAGTTCATGACCATCAGCATCAGAGCGGACCAGGATGTCAGAATGGGTATTGTGACTGACGTGAAGCAGGAGCTCAGACGCTGCTCCGCACTCAAAATCATGTACTCAGCAAGAAAGCCGGCGCAGTAACAGCCGACGGCAACTGATAGAAGCAGCCCCCTTCATCGAGAGGGCTGCTTTTTAAATAAAGATTAAGAAGCTGTTTTGAAATGACGGAAATACTTCGCACTAAAGTAAAGGACCTGCTGAATATGAGCGCAGGTCGTGATGTTCTCGCCAAAGGATGGGTAAGGACAAAGAGAGGCAACAAGGAGATCGCTTTCATCGCCCTCAACGACGGTTCGACAATCAAGAACATCCAGATTGTCGTCGACAAAAATGCGGACACGGAGCCGATTCTCTCCAAGATAAGCACCGGAGCGTGCATCGGCGTACAGGGAAAGCTCGTCGAGTCGGTCGGCAGCGGCCAGGCGGTGGAGATACACGCCGGGCAGATTGTCGTCTATGGTGAATGCGACCCGGTCCGTTATCCTCTGCAGAAGAAGGACACGTCTCTGGAATACCTGAGGACTGTCGCCCATCTTCGTCCGCGCACCAACACTTTCGGCGCGGTGCTTCGCCTGCGCAGCCAGATGGCCTTTGCGATTCACGAGTATTTCCACTCAAAAGGATTCGTCTATCTCAACACGCCGCTCATCACCGCAGCCGACGCGGAAGGGGCGGGACAGATGTTTCAGGTCACGACTCTCGACCTCAACAACATACCGCGTGACAAGAGGGGAGCTCCCGACTACAGCAAGGACTTCTTCGGCAGACAGACGAGCCTGACCGTGAGCGGACAGCTCGAAGGCGAGCTCGGGGCCACCGCTCTCGGAGAGATCTACACCTTCGGCCCGACTTTCCGTGCGGAGAACTCCAACACCCCGCGCCACCTTGCGGAGTTCTGGATGATAGAGCCGGAGATGGCCTTCTATGACATCAAGGACAACATGGATCTCGCGGAGGATTTCATCAAGCACCTCGTCCGCTATGCTCTCGACAACTGCATGGATGATATCCGCTTCCTGAATGACCGCTACGATCCGGAGCTCATCGAGAGACTCCGGAGCGTAATCGGCACCGATTTCGTCCGTCTGGAATACACCGAGGGCATCAAGATTCTCGAGCAGGCGGTGAAGGACGGCGTGAAGTTCGAATACCCTGTCTATTGGGGGGTTGACCTGCAGAGCGAGCACGAGAGATTCCTCGTCGAGAAACACTTCCGCAAGCCTGTCATCCTCACCGGCTACCCTAAGGACATCAAGGCCTTCTACATGAAGCAGAACGAGGACGGCAAGACGGTGCGCGCGATGGACGTGCTCTTCCCTAAGATAGGAGAAATCATCGGAGGATCGGAGCGCGAGGCGGACTACGACAAGCTCGTCGGCCGCATAGACGAACTCAAGATGAGCCACCGCACCCTCGAATGGTACATCGACACCCGACGCTTCGGAAGCTGCCCGCACAGCGGATTCGGTCTCGGCTTCGAGAGGCTGCTGCTCTTCATCACCGGTATGGCGAACATCCGCGACGTCATTCCGTTCCCGAGAACCCCTAAGAACGCAGAATTCTAAAGTCCCATGTTAGTCATCGGAATAGCCGGCGGTTCAGGTTCCGGCAAGACCACGGTCGTCAAGGCGATTACCGACAAGCTCAAGGCGGAGAAGGTGGTCGTGATACCGCAGGACTCCTACTACAAAGACTCCAGCGACCTCACGGACGAAGAGAAGAGGGCCTACAATTTCGACCATCCCAACGCCATCGACTGGGAGCTGCTCTGCAGTCAGCTCTCAGAACTTAAAAACGGCAGGAGCGTCAGACAGCCGGTCTATTCCTACATCTCCTGCTCCCGTTCCAAGACGGAGACGGTGGAGGTGGATCCGGCCGACGTCATCATCATCGAGGGGATTCTCATCTTCACCTGCGAGAAACTGCGCAAGCAGTTGGACATCAAGATATTCGTGGATGCGGACGATGACGACAGGCTTATGAGGGTGATGGCGCGTGACATCACCGAGCGCGGCAAGGACGTGCGCTGGGTGATCGAGAGATACTCCCGCACCGTGAAGCCGATGTATCTTCAGTTCATCGAGCCGAGCAAACGCTACGCGGACATCATCATCCCGCAGGGCGGGCACAACAAGGTCGCGATCGACATCATCGCCAACACCGTCGAGAAATCCCTCAAAGAAGAAAAGAAAGACCGGAAGTGAAGAAAATCTCAGACGAGGACAAGGCAGGACTGTATCTCACCGTAATCGTACATCTTGCGGTGCTTGTCGTCCTGCTCGCTTCGGGATTGGGATACTCCCTTACCCGGGAGAACAGTTTCGTGCTGGACTTCAGCCGCCAAGAAGAACTTGAGAGTATGCAGCAGGAGCTTGCCAAGCTCAAAGAGGAGGCCGAGTTCAAGGAGGACGTGAGCAGACGGCTGCAGCAGATGCTCGCGGAAAACGGCGTTTCCGCCGGCTCTTCCGATGTCAAGAACGTCGCGGTGGACCGCGGGGCTCTCAAGGACGACCGGGGCACCGATGCCGAGCAGCTCTACAAGGAGGCGGAGAAACTTCAGAGCGAGCTCGCCCGAGGATACGAACTTCCGGACGCGGACCGTGCGGAACTCCCCTCCCCGAAGGCTTCCGCCACCGACAAGCCCTCCGGGCAGCAATCCTACAGCGGGCCCTCCGTCATCTCATACGAACTCGAAGGCCGCAAGGCCAGCAAGCTGCCCATACCCGCCTACCGCTGCATGGGGGCCGGACAGGTAAGGGTCCTGATCAGCGTCAATCCGAGAGGCGACGTACTCTCGGCCAAGATCGACGAATCCGCATCGTCCGAAGACCGTTGTCTGAGGTCTTTCGCTGTGAGAGCCGCAAGGCTCTCGAAGTTCACCATCAAGACGGACGCGCCTGCCAGACAGAGCGGAAACATCGTCTATGAGTTCATCGCGCAGTGAGCGGAGTGAATATGGATCAGTCATCGGCATTCTTCTCCTCAAGCGAAGAGCTTGAACCCGTCTATAGTGTTCCCCTTTCTTTGGACAGGAGTAAGTCCTTCTTAAGTCAATTGTGAGTACAG
>CAVHNN010000023.1:0-32784 GCA_963637465.1 Paludibacteraceae bacterium | reverse complement strand
TCAATGCCGAGAGGCAGGACTGCTCGCAGACATCGTCTGACGGCTGGAGATAAGTTCCGATTCCGAATCGTGGCATCAGCGAGCCGTTGTTCAGTTTGACTACCGGGACTCCGGCGACCGTCATTGCGCTGTCCTGTGCGAAAGCGGTGCCGGCCGTCATCGTGGCCAGCGCCGCAAAAGTTGTAATGATTTCCTTTTTCATATTCATCTGTTTTAGTTGTGGTGCAAAGGTATGGGCCTCGCAGATGACAGATGTTATGAGAATTTCGGGAGAAATTTCATTTTTTGCGGATTTATGATGTTCGGGACTCCGCCAGTTCTGCCCAATGAACAAAAACCTTATTGGGTTTGCGCAGCAGAAATTCAAGTGTAACTTTGCATCAGAAAATTGGTACAGCCGAATGAAAATCCATGTTTTCCATACCGGTGAGGTCCACGTCTCCCCCTATCTGCCATTCGGAGGGGATGACTGCGGCCTTCTCAAGGCATCCGGCATTACGACCCCGAGGAAGGACTGGCTTTGGCTGCCGGTCAGCGCATATCTCGTAGAGCACCCGAAGGGGCTGATTATCATCGATACGGGGTGGCACCGTGAGATGAGTCCGGACGGGGTTTATGACAGGAAGTCGCAAATCCGTTCCCTCGGCTCCGCACTGCTGTATGGCGTCAATCAAGGGCGTATTGTGAAAGGAGAGGCCATAGATGAGCAACTTGCCGCTCTTGGCATAAAGCCGTCCGAGCTTGACTATGTTCTCCTGACCCACCTTGACTGTGACCACGCCAACGGGTTGAAACAGCTGTCCGACGCAAAGAGGATTCTCGTGTCCAACGATGAGCTGAGTCCGTGTAACCTTCGCAAAGGCCTTGCGGAGCGCATCCGCTATCAGAGCCGCTGGTGGGATGGGACGCGACTGGAAGGCTTCAGTTGGAACGGCAGCGAAGGTCCGGCGGGCAAATCCTTCGATCTCTTCGGTGACGGCTCTGTTGTGATGGTGAATATTCCCGGACACAGCGCGGGTCAGTGTGCCGTGAAACTTACGGATGAGGAGGGCAAGTTCGTGCTGCTCTTCGCGGATGGCGGATATGCGAGGAAGTCTTGGGAAGAACTCATAACTTCGGGAATATCACAGGACAAGGCTCTGCAGAAAAAGTCTCTCCAATGGATACGGGGGCAAAGCCTGTCGACCTTCTGCGTCGAATCCCTCGCCAACCACGACCCTGATGTCAAACCTCATATCATAGAGCTATGAACACCGCGATAATCATAGGCGCGACATTCGGCATAGGCAGGGAAATCGCATTCCGTCTGGTCGCTGAAGGATGGCGCGTGGGGATTGCCGGCAGACGGGCAGAAGCCTTGGAGCAGACCCGCTATTATTTCAAAACAGCTTTCTACGACAGGCAGTTCATCACCCGTGAGGAGATAAACCACTCCGTGGTCAGGAAGTTTTCGTCCCTGCTGGATTCTTATCTTGCTGAAACTGCTGAAAATGAAGGGCTTCCGACGGTGGCATATTTTGCGGACAAATGTTGCTACTCGACCAAATATTTCGGTGAGCTGGTCAAGACCGAAACCGGACGCACCGCAAGGGACTTCATAAACGACCGGATTCTCTCTTCTGCCAAGAAACTTCTCGCGGACGGGTCAATCAGCATCTCGCCACACATGTCAAAGTGGAAAACAGCTGCCCGGAGTCTGAACCCAACGAATGGCTGGAACCCGTCAGCGACGAAGAGTACGGCGCTCTGTAAAATACCAGATTATAGCATTTATATGCAAAAATGCTATAACCTGACGAGAAAGTCGCTTTCAGAAGGTATTTTGGAAATCAGGTTATAGCACTTTGAGCAGAATTTGCTATAGTGCGCTCTTCAACGGGGCTCATAAAAATCATGCAGAAGGAGATTCGCGACAGGTATATGGCCTCGTTATCGTGGCAAGGCGCCTTGTCCGGATGCCGTAAAGATAGTGATAGAAAAGCACTTGGCCTGAAATTTTGTATTATGCTGTAAAACATTATGTTTGTGATGCATAATAAATGTCGGGTATGAACTTCTTTGACAGAATAGAAGAAACAGCGCGGCTGAAGGATGCTCTTTCAAGAGAGAAGTCCTCGCTGGTCGTAGCTGGTTGGTGAATGTAAATGGACAACAGGGGAGAATGGCAAACAGCTGACAACTGAACTTCTTCGCAAGGCTCAGTTATTGCCGTTTGCCAAAAACCGCACCGTCGTTCCTGTGCTGTTCCTTAAGTATGCGCCGAAAGATGATGTCGGGAATGCGATGCTGCCGGAAAATGTTATTGCGGGCGTCGGGGCGCTTTCTACAGCATCGACTTGAGCCTCAGCAGGGCCTCAAGGAAGTAGTAGTCGGCGTAGCTGAGCGGAACGTCCACTTCGGAGTTCTTGTTCATGTTGCCGACGCTGTGCTTGAGAAGAAAGCCTCCGTTGCCGCCCTTCTCCGCGAGATATTCAGGGGAGGCGAGCGTGCGAAGCTGCTTTATCGCAAGAGCTTTCCACCTTGCGGCATCCTCTCCCGCATCGAAGGTGCTGAGCTCCAGGAAGCCCGAAGCCATCACCGCAGCTGCGGACGCGTCGCGCTTGGCGGAAGGGATGTCCGGGGCGTTGAAATCCCAGTAAGGCACTCCGTCCTGAGGAAGGTTCGGATGGCCTGCGATGAAAGCGGCGACGTGCTTGGCCTGCTCAAGGAATTCCGCCTTGCCGGTGAGCCGGTACATCATCGTGAAGCCGTACAGAGCCCAGGCCTGTCCGCGGGCCCAGGCGGACTCGTCGGCGTAGCCCTGATGCGTCTGCTTGAACTCAGCCTCGCCGGTCTCGGGATTGTAGGAAACCACGTGGTAGCAGCTGTAGTCCGGACGGAAGTGGTTGCGCAGGGTCGTCTCCGCGTGCGTCTGGGCAATTCTGAGCAGGGTGTCGTTCTGTGTCTTGTTGCCGGCCCACATCAGCATCTCCAGATTCATCATATTGTCGATGATGACGGGATACTTCCAGTCGCCCCGAGGGTTCCACGACATTATCACCCCGGTCTTGTCGCTGAAGCGGGTGGAGAGCGAACGGGAGGCGTTCAACACCATGTCCTTGTACTTCTGCTCACCCGTAATCTTGTAGGCGTTCCCCGCGCTGCAGAAGACCATGAATCCGAGGTCGTGGGTGTCGGTCAGCCACTGCGCCGGAGCGACACGGTCGGTATAAACTTCGGCGTATCGCCTCAGTTCAGTATTGTCCGGATAATATTCGCAGAGTTCCCAGAGGGTTCCGGGGAAGAATCCGCAGATCCAGCTGCGGTAGTCGGCGGTCTTGACCTCCCCGTTCTCAAAGGTGCGAGGGAAGCGTCCTTCCTGCGGGAGGACGGTTTCGGCGAGGGCGACGGATTGTTCGCAGGCTCTCTCGAACGTCTTGTCTATCAGATGGGTGAGTTCGTCTTTTTCGCTTTTGCAGGAGGGAAGCACGGCGAGAGCCGCCGCCAGCAGGATGGTGAATTTTGAAAATCTCATGATTTTATAATTTTGAATCTCTCAACGCGTGGTCGGCACCCACGTCCACTCCTTTCCATGCCTTGAGGCTCGTCCAGTCCGCTGCGGGCTCTGTCCAGAAAGGATGGTCCGCCGGAAGGCCGAGCGGGAGGAAGAATGCGGCGCACATATAGACGCTGCCGGTGTTGATGTAGGCTTCGGACATGTTGATCTGATGCCCGGCGAAGCCTATGCTCAGCCATTCACCGTTGAAGTTGTCGGGGCTGCTGAACTGGCGGCGCATCACGGAGGTCATGGCATTGCGTACCTGCCCGAGGCTCAGCTCAGGAGCGAGGTTCTCCGTAAGGACGCAGCGTGCCAGACCGTGCAGAAGCCCTGTCCTATAGACTATCGAGCGTCCGATGACCGGATAGGTGGCTTCAGGGGAGATGAGCCTTTCGAGTTCGGAGGCGTGTCTGCGCTCGCGGGCAAGCTGCTTGTCCAGGTCGGACTGCGGGCGGAGTCCGTGCTTTACCATAATCTGGAGGATGTCGGTGAGCATAGGGTTGATCACTATGCTGTTGTAGAAGTCGAGGTGGACTTCCATCCCGTCGCCGTAGAAGCCGTCGCCCTTGTACCAGCCGTCATCCAGGAAGCGGTGCACTCCGTAGTGCAGGCGATGAGTGTCGCATTCCCCCGTATATTCGAGCAGGGCGGCCTCCACCATCGAGGCGAAAAGCAGCCAGTTGCTCTCCTTGGGGATGACGGTCCTGTTACGCTTCCACTCGCTGACCAGCCTCTCCTGAGTGGTCTTGTCGAGCTGCGGCCATATCCACTCTCCGCCTCTGATGATGCCCTCCGCGAGGAAGGCCGCGTCCACCAGAGACTGGTCCACTCCGCGTCCGAAGGTCAGGTAGTCCGGGGAGTCCGGGTTGACGGCGTTTGACATCGCTCTTTTGACCATATCTATATATTCAGCCCTCAGCTTGCCTTCCGGGCTGTCGTCAGGCCCCAGGCTCAGCCACGCTCCGATGCCGCACACCGTCCTGCCGAAAGCCTCCAGATAGGAGGCCGCGAGCCTTTTCGGATCCGTGCTGAGCGACTCGAAAGGCATGTTCTTCTTGAGCGTCCCCGCGCTGAGCTTGCTCAGTACCGGACGGGCTATCTTGTCGAGCTGCGCAATCCACTCGCTCCTCTCGTCGGAGAACTGCCCGTCCCCGAAGATGTGGCGGAAAGGTCTGGCCGGGAGCCCGGCCGCATTGCAGAGATTGGTCACCGCGCACTCGTCCCAGGCGTAGCGCACTTCGGCGACATCGACGCCCTTGGCGAATTCGAGGATGACCTCGTCGCCGGAGATTACAGGCTCCGGGCGGAGTATCTTGCCGTATCTCTGATAGACCTGGAAATGGGCGGCGCTCTTGCCGTCGGAGGTCGTAAGGCCGTCGGCATGGGAGAAGCGGAGCACTATCCGGCCGTCACTGAGCTTCACGTCCTGAAGTTCCGGGCCCTTGACTTCCAGTGACTTGTATCCGTACAGGTCGCGCAGCGCCCAGATTGCAAGGCGGTGCGCCACGATGTGCTTGTATGGCGGATGTATGTCCGAAACCTCGTCCACGAGGTCGGTCGTCGCGGCCATTCCGCTGTAGGGAACGTCCATAAGGCGGTACTGGAGCTCCCAGAACTCCGGAAGCATGTCACGGGTGACGTTATAGACGCTCTCCCTCTGTGAATAATAGTGAGGGGCTATCTGCACGTAGTAGAAAGGAAGAGTTTCGTCCCCCCAGAGGCTGCGCCACGAGTTGACCAGAATCTTCTGCTTGTCGTAGTAGGACTTGAACCTGTCCGGGTGGTTCTGGAAATTGCTCTCTCCCTGATACCAGAGGAATCCGCGTACCGTATAAGGTATCATCGGGGCAATCATGTTGGCGAACTTGCTCCCGAATTCGGAAGTGCGTACGCGCAGATTGGCACTTTCCGGGTGCGAGGCCGTATATTCGAGAATCTCCTCGCGCGGAGTCCAGACCTCGATGGAGCTGCCTCCCCAGGAGCTGCTCATCACTCCCACGGGGACGTTGAGACTGTCCGCGAGCTCTATGGCGAAAAGATAGGCCGGAGCGGAAATCGGGGCCACGGTCTCGCGCGAAGACTTATGCCAGCCGCTGCTCGGAAGGGTGTCGGTGCCGTTGCGTTTTTCTACATAGAGCACCCTCACCCTGCTGTCGCCGCCCTGCTCGAAGATGCGCTTCTGGACATCTTCGCCGCGCTTCTGGAGCACGTAGTTCTTAAGGCGGTCCATCCTGTATTCCATATTGGACTGTCCGGAGGCGAGCCATACCTCTCCGACGAGAATATCTTTGAGTCTGATTGTGTTGCGTCCGTCGGAGATGCTCATCTGCCGAGGCTCGAAGCTCCCTGCCATAGGGGCGAGCTTCGCTGACCAGTTCCCTGCGGAGTCGGCCGTCGCCCTGACTGTCTGTCCGGCGAACTTGACCGTGATTTTCCTGCCGGGGATGCCTGTGCCCCAGATGGCGACTTCCTTGCCCTGCTGGAGAACCATGTCGTCCCCGATCACCTTCGGCAGGCCGATTTGGGCCGTAGCCGCCGCACCCGCAAGCAAGAAGGCGAGGAGGGAGAATAAAATTTTCCTTACTGTCATATTTTATGGATTTTTCCTATTGGTCGTGCTTAGTGAATACATCGGGCAAAGATAGCAAGAATATCGAAAAACATTACTATATTTGTAAGTGTGCTGCTCTGCGGCGCAGCCCGTTTTGCAATCAAATATCAATGTATATGAAGAAAATCATCATCACGGCTGCCGTTCTGTGCGCCTGCATCTGTGCCGGTGCGCAGATGAAATCCCCTGTCGCCGACCTGGACTACACTTTCACCACGGTCAAGGCCAACCCTATCACTTCAGTCAAGAACCAGGCTTCCAGCGGTACCTGCTGGGCTTTCTCGACCATCAGCTTCTTCGAGTCCGAAGCCATCCGTCTGGGAGGCATCAAGGACACTCTCAAATATCCCGATTTCTCCGAGTTCTTCGTGGTTTCCCACTCCTATATGGACAGGGCGGTGAAATACGTGCAGCTCGACGGCAATCTCACCTTCAGCGCAGGTTCCGAGGCCGATGACGTGCTGGACGTGATCAGGGACTACGGCATCGTGCCGCAGGAGGCGATGACAGGTATGAACTACGGAACCCTTCTTCCTAAGCAGGCCGAGCTCGACGCAGTGCTTCTGGGCTATATCTCAGCCGTGGCGAAGAATCCTAACAGGACCCTCACCACCGCGTGGAAGCCGGGATTCAAGGCCATCCTTGACACCTATCTCGGAGAGTGGCCGGAGAAATTTACCGTCGACGGCAAGGAGTACACCCCGGAGAGCTATCGCGACGCGATGAAGATCGTCCCTGAGGACTACGTGACCCTTTCATCCTTCACCCACCATCCGTTCTATACCTGGTTCGCCATCGAGGTCTGCGACAACTGGCGCTGGGATCAGGTCTATAACGTCCCTATCGACGAGTTCATGTCGGTTCTCGACAACGCGATAATGAACGGATACACAGTTGCATGGGGGGCTGACGTGAGCCACGCCGGATTCACCCGCAACGGACTCGGGATTCTCGTCGACGTGAAGGCCACGGCCGCAGGATCCGACCAGGAGCACTGGGTCGGCAAGGAGGAGGGCAAACCTGCTCCGGTTGCCATAGTCGAGAGCGTTCCGACCCAGGAGAGCCGCCAGCTTGAGTTCGACAACAAGACCATCACCGACGACCACGGAATGCAGATTTTCGGCATAGCCAAGGATCAGGACGGCAAGAAATACTACATGGTCAAGAATTCCTGGGGCGAGACCGGCAAATACAAGGGCATCTGGTACGTGACCGAGGCCTTCGTGAAGAACCAGAGCATGGATTATATGATTCACAAGTCGGCTCTTCCTAAAGACTTGAGGAAGAAACTGTCCAAGTGATGTCCCTCAAGAAGTACATTCCTGATTTCATCACCTCGATGAATGTCGTCTGCGGCATCATCGGGGTGGTTTTTGCGTTCAAGGGGAGATTCGAATACGCTTTCTACCTGATGCTCGCCGCCGCCGTCTTTGATTTTCTCGACGGCCTGTCAGCGAGGCTGCTCGGGGCATATTCGGATATGGGGAAGGAGCTGGATTCTCTCTGCGATCTGGTGAGCTTCGGGGTGCTCCCGTCAGTGATGCTCTATAAGCTCATGTGCACGCAGATGTTCGCAGAGAGCGTTTTCTGCTGGATACCTCTGGTGATGACGGTGGCCGGTGCGCTGCGCCTTGCCAAGTTCAACGTGGACAAGCGCCAGTCGGATTCGTTCCTCGGGCTCCCTGTCCCGGCATCCGCCCTGCTGTGCGGTTCTCTGTGCTATTTTATCTGCCATACTCCCGCCGGCTTCCTGTCCGACTGGGCGGCCGGGCCGCTTTTCCTGCCGCTGCTCTCGGTGGGGCTTTCCGTCTTGATGGTAAGTGAGATACCTATGTTCTCCCTGAAGTTCCACAAGGGGGACACGAGGACGCTCAAGATAAAGAGGCTGACTCTGGCCTTCATCGCGGCCGTAGCGGCCGTCGGATGTCTGTGCTGGTCTCTTAACTGGTCGCTCGCGATTGTTGTGACGCTGAGCTGCTATGTCCTGAAGAACGTCATTTACTCTCTTTTCAGAATATGAGGTTCCGCGGTATTGTCTTTCTTGCACTCGCGCTGCCGCTCTCCATTCTGCCGTCGTGCAGGCGGAACGTCGTGGAGAGGCGCCCCACCATAGCTTATGTGCGTGCGGTGCTTGCGGACAAGTCAGGCAGGGAGATGTCCATTCTGAAGCGGCACGCTCTTCCGCCGGTGCAGGCGGATGTGAGCTACATCGGCCCTTCTTCCCTTTGCGACCGTTTCGCCGAGCTCCTGCGGGAGTATGACCGCAGGGACAATGTGGACGGTTCGTTCCGTCCGGACGGACTTCCGGATTTTGCGGGGGAGACCATCGACTGCATCGCCGACGACAGCCTCGCCGTCCCGTCTCCCGACAGCTCCGATATCGCCTTCATCCGCGAGCGCGTGGTGCGGAATGCCTTGTGCGCACTTGACACCGCCCTGCATATCAGCCCATACGACATCGAAGGGCTCGGAAATAAGAAATCCTCAAAACTGATTGTGCTCGGCACTCCGGTCCTTGCAAGACACGGGATGTTCGACATCGACACCCTCTGGCGCAGCAGCGGCTGCACTGTACCGCTGTTCTCGCCGATAGAAATCGCCTTCGACGAGGTGCTGGGGCGCAGCGGCCCGGCATTGATGAACGTGGGGGTGATTTATGACCCGCGCAGTTCATCGCCGGAAATATACCGGGAACTTTTCGCCGAGGCCTGCCGCCGTCACTCACGCAGCGGCTCCCTCTGTTTCCCCATGCCGTCCGGGGGGCGTGACAGCCTTGTCCTGCGGCTGCTGGACGAATATGTGAAAAGCGGGCACGGCGGCATTCTCGACGCCATCATAATAGATGATATGCAGGTGGATTCCGAGTCGGTCAAGAATGAAGTGGCCATGACGGTGTCCGTGATGAACGAGACTTCGATGACCTACGGCCGTCTGCTGTCCAAGAAGCTGGAGGTCGAGAGTTCCTTCGACCTCGTCGCGAGGGAGATTTACAATTATTTCCGCGAAAAGAATTTGTTTACCCACAATATAGATAAACCGCAGGTGCAGACTTTCCGCCCGGTTCCCGGACCGCAGGCCGAGGACGCATCTGTCATCCTGATACCAGGTTCGTATGTTCAAAATTAGCATTCTCCCGGAAGAAATAGAGAAATTGCCCATGGGGGCGTTCCCGGGTGAAATCCACGTCATCGACAAGACGGGGCTGGAGTACGCCAGGGCCATAGCATATCTGATGTCCCAGAAAGTGATAGGCTTCGACACCGAGACCCGCCCCGTGTTCGCCGCCGACATGCCCCATCACCATGTGGCTCTCCTGCAGCTCTCCGGGCCCGACAAGGCTTTCCTTTTCCGGGTCAACAAGATAGGCATGCGCAAGCATATCTGCGCCGTGCTCTCCAATCCGGATATCGTCAAGGTCGGGGCCGCCGTGCACGATGACGTGCGCGGGCTTCAGCACTATTGCCGCTTCGAGGGCCGCAATTTCGTGGACTTGCAGAAAATCGCCTCCGAATGGGGCGTGAGGGACAAGAGCGTCAAGAAGATGTCCGCCATCATCCTCGGCTGCCGCATCTCCAAGACCCAGCAGCTTTCCAACTGGGAGGCCGAGGAACTCTCCAAATCTCAGCAGCTCTATGCCGCCACCGACGCGTGGATATGCCGCGAGATGTACCTGAAGCTGCTCTCTTCCGAGAAACATCCTCTCAGTCCGGAGGAGATGAATCCTCCGATGCAAAACTCTCAGAACAATGGTTAAAGTCATCCTCAAGAAGGGGAGGGACTCCTCCCTGCGCCGCTTTCATCCCTGGGTTTTCAGCGGAGCCGTGGCCGATATCCAGGGCACTCCCCGGGAGGGAGACGTGGTGGCCGTGTACAGTGCTGAAGGACAATATCTTGCCGCCGGACATTATCAGGTGGGCTCCATTGTCGTGAGGATTCTCTCCTTTGACGGGGATCCTCTGGATCCGGATTTCTGGAGAGTGTCCATAGCCAAGGCCGTGGCCATGCGGCAGGCCGTCGGGTTGGACTGCTTCGAGCCGTCGGAGACGAACTGCTTCCGTCTGGTTCACGGGGAGGGCGACGGCCTGCCCGGCCTTATCGTGGACTGGTATGACGGGGTATGCGTACTCCAGGCTCATTCCGTGGGCATGTTCAGGGCGAAATCCAGAATCTGCGAGGCCCTCGGGGATGTCCTTGGGGAGCGGCTCAAGGCCGTCTATGACAAGAGCTCGGGCACCGCTCCGTTCAAGGCCGGGCTCGAACTGATTGACGGTTATCTGTATCGGAGGGGGGATTTTCGCGAGTCTCACTGCTGCGTAAAGGAAAACGGACATTCTTTCCTCGTGAATTGGGAGGAGGGGCAGAAGACTGGTTTCTTCCTCGACCAGCGGGACAACCGCTCTCTTGTCGGCAGGTATGCCGCCGGGAGAAGGGTGCTCAATCTTTTCTGCTATACCGGAGGCTTCAGCGTGTACGCCCTGTCCGGAGGTGCACTGTCCGTGGATTCCGTGGACTCTTCAGCCAAGGCGATTTCCCTTGCCGATGAAAATCTCTCTTTGACCGGCGTGCAGGACGGAAGGTGGAACAACATCTGCGCCGATGCAATCGAGTACCTGGGCACCTGCGAAGAGGGGAGATACGATATGATGATAGTGGATCCGCCGGCTTTTGCAAAGCACCGCGGCGCTTTGCAAAATGCGCTCCGCGCCTATCAGCGGCTCAACGCGGCGGCCATCGCAAAGGTGGCTCCCGGAGGGCTGGTCTTCACTTTCAGCTGTTCACAGGTGGTGGACAAAATTACCTTCGCCAACACCGTCTTCTCGGCTGCGGCCCAGACGGGACGCAGGGTGAGAATCATCGACCGCTTCTGCCAGGGGGCGGATCACCCGGTCAACATCTACCATCCGGAAGGGGAGTACCTCAAGGGACTGCTGCTCTACGTGGAGTAGGGGTATTTCGCTCCTACGTCGCGGTCCCTGCGGGACTTAACAGGTCTCCTCTATGAGGCATCAATCAATTCCAGCAGCTTGTCGATGGCTTCCTTGTCCCGGATGTGCCTCAGGACGGGCTGTCCCTTGTGGTAGATGGACACCTTACCTTCTCCCTCTCCGACGTAGCCCCAGTCGGCGTCGGCCATCTCTCCCGGCCCGTTGACGATGCAGCCCATGACGGCTATCACCATCCCTTTCAGGTGCGCGGTGCGTCTCTTGACCTCTTCGAAAGTGCCCTGAAGGTCGTACATGGTGCGGCCGCAGCCCGGGCAGGCGATATATTCCGGCTTGTAGAAGCGCCGCCTCGCAGCCTGCATTATCTCATTCTCAAGCTCTTCTCCAAGACCGGCGGAGGCGGGGATTTCGTCTATCTCCCTCTTGAGGAGCTTCGGCCCCCACTCGACTGCGGCCCGGAGCATCTCGTCTCCTCCGGACTGTCCCGAGAGGAAACGCGCCACGCTCAGCTCGTTGACCGGAGGTTCGGTCAGGGACACCCTTATGGTGTCGCCTATGCCCTCCTGAAGCAGGGTGGCGATGCCGACGCAGGACTTGATCCTGCCGCTGTCAGCGTTTCCGGCTTCGGTCACGCCGAGGTGCATCGGGAACAGCGTGCCGTCCTCCCGCATCATCCTTGAGAGGATCCTGTAGGCTTCCGTCATCACGATGGTGTTGCTGGCCTTGAGGGATACGACGACATTGTAGAAGTCCGCATCCTTGCACATCCGCAGCCATTCCATCGCGGCGCGGGCCATGGCTTCCGGGGTGTTCCCGTAAAGATCGGTGATATAGCGTCCGAGCGAGCCGTGGTTGAGCCCGACTCTTATGGCCGTACCATGTTCGCGGCAGACCTCCAGCAGGCGTGAGAATTCGCTCCTGGCCTGATTGTGGTCGGGATGGAAGTTGCCCGGATTGATGCGTACCTTCTCCACAATCTGCGCGGCGGCGATCGCCGTCCTGGAGGAGAAGTGGATGTCCGCTACCAGAGGGACGGTGCAGCCCCGGGCGCGAAGCGTGTCCCTGATCTGTCTCAGATGCTCTATGTTCTGCATCCCGGGAACGGTGATGCGTATCATCTGCGCTCCGGCCGAGGCGAGTTCAAGACACTGCGCGACGGTCGCGTCCACGTCCGAAGTGTGCGTGTTGCACATGGTCTGCACGACTATGGGTGCGCCGCCGCCGATGACAAGGTCCTTACCTACTCTGACCGCTATCGTCTTGAGTCTTTCCATATACTATTTCGTATGCTTGCCTTTTGATTTCTTTCCTCGTCCTTCCCCTGCGCCTGGAGAGCTGGAAGTGAAGCCCCACGGTGGCCATCAGGTCCATCGGATATGCGTAGTAGTTGTAGTATTTGCTGCGATAGTCCGGTTCGTAGAGATTGGACCACGACCAGCGCAGCAGGCAGTTGAAGTGTATCTCCACCGGGTCGAAGATCAGGGCGAAGCCCGCTCCGCCCTGGAAGCCGTAGTCGATCTGGCGCTCGTAGTCCCGGAACTTGTCTGTCCACTCCTCGTCCAGATAGGGCCCGGAGCGCGTGATGCTCCGCCTCCAGCCGCCGTAGACTCCGGCGTTCGCCATCAGCTTGAACGGTTCGAAATCGTAGTGGAACTGCATCATCGCCGGGAATTCAATCACCTGCATGCTGCAGCGGGTGGCCCCGTTCACATCGGAGATGGCCCCCGTCTCCTTGTCTGCCTTGAAGGCATAGCCTTCGTTGCCCATCGCGGCCCCGAGCACGAGAGCGAAGTACGGCATGCGGTCGAAGAGCTTGCTGAACTTCGTGTAAGTGACTGAGACATAATTTGTCTCGAAGACGTATTGCCCGTTGTGCTTGGTCGGACTGAACCAGGTGCTTGCGAAGGTGACGCCGTAGTTGACCCCGATCAGCGAGTAGTCGTTTATCGGACGCAGCTTTCTCGGGAGAGCGGTGCTGTCGCTTTGAGCCCCGGAGGTGAACGGGCAGAGCAGCAGGAGCGCGATTATGATTTTTTTCATTGCTTTCATTTGAATATTGTCCGCAGGTCGATGTCCTGGCTGACCTCGGCTCCGGGAGGAATCTTGATGAACTTGTCCCCGTCGAGTTCGTAGAACTTAACCATCTCCGGCTGACGGTGCTCCAGGATGGAACCCGAGTCCACGATGGAGTTGCGGTTCCTGTCTTCCGTGATTCTCAGGCAGTAGTTCCCCTCCGAAAGGTAGGGGAAGAGCAGGGAGGTGTCGGACTCGATGACGTATGACCTCAGCACCTTGTCCCTCTTCTCGCTGAGAAGGTCCACGATGTATTTGCGGTCAACTCCGCTCATCACCGTCTCAAGCGTGCTCAGCTTGTCGTCGTCCGGCAGCCGGCACTTGACCTCCAGACTGTCGGACCAGAATCCGTTGATGTCCCTGAAAGCCCTGTAGGGCACTTTGAGAATATAGTCGTAGCCGTGCTGGAGCTGCTCTCCCGGGGTCAGGATGTATCTTCTCAGGTTGAGACTGTCCCTCTCCACGCTGAACTTCATCTTCTGCTCGGTCTGTCTCGGCGTGATGGCCGTGAGCTTGAGGGAGTCGAAGTTCTCGCGGATTATCGGGTAGCGGAAAAGCAGTTCGAAGCCTTTCTGTTCCACTGTCGTCGGATCGGCGCTCAGGGAGAAGACGCAGGTCGTGTCCTCCTGCTTGATGTTTTTGCGGGGACGCTTCGAGTATGTCTTCCGGTCGTTCTGCAGGGGCAGCTTCAACTGTTCCGTGGCAGGGGAGAGGACGCCGAGAGAATCCGTCTTGAGGTAGGTCACGCCTATCTTCATCGTGTCGGGGGCGGCCCTGCGGCTGTTTATCCACAGTTCGAGGCTGTCCCGGCTGATGTTGAACTGGCTGACTATCTGGTTCTGGCGGTAGCCGTCGATGGTGATGGAGTCGATGATGGCGCCGGGTGCCATGAAGGTGATGTAGGCCGAGCGTTCGGCGGTGCGCTCCTTGTTGACTATGTACTGTTTGGACGGCTTCTCGCGGAAGAGGTTCAGTTCGTACTGGCTGCGCCTGGCAAGGCAGGCGAGAGTGTCCTTCATGTCGTATCTGAGGATCTCGCGGACGGTGTCGCTTGCCGCAAGGCTGGGTCTTATCAGCGAATCCACGAACGCCACGGTCTCCGTCTCCGGGTTGAAGAGGTTGTCGTTGTCGGAATCCTTTATCGCATAAAGTCTGTAGAGCGTGTCCTTGATGAACGGCAGCGCGAAGAAGCCCCAGTCGTCAGTCTTGACGGCGGCGTAGGGCCTCGTCTTGTAAACCGCCGAATCCGACAGGTCGGTGTGAAGGAGAACCGTCGCTCCCTTGACGGGGGCGAGAGTGTTGCAGTCCTGTACGGTGCCCGTGACCATCATCGAGTCTATCGTCTCTCCGGTGGAGAAGACGTAGGTGTAGCCGGCGAACATGTTGCCCTCGTTGGCGTCCGCTATGGCGTCGGTGAAGCTGAGAGTGTAGGTGGTGTTCGCCTGGAGCGGCTCTTCGAAGGTCACTATCAGGTTCTTTCCCCTGAGTTTGGACTTCGGAGGTTTCTGCTGGGGAGGGGAGAGGAAGATGTTGGAGGCTTGCTTGATGGTCACGAACTCATTGAAGCAGAACACGAACTTGGCTCCCTCCAGAGGCACTCCGACCGTCCCCGGAAGCGGGCGGATATCGATTATGTACGGGGGAATCGTATCTTTGTCGCCGCCGCTCGGCGCCTGGGTGGTGTTGGCGCAGGAGTGCGTGAACATCATCGGTACGAATACGGCCGCAAGGGCCAGTATGAGAGGTAGAAATCTTTTCATCGTCCTGTCAAATGTCGGTTCTGACAATATTCCGGATGCCGTCTATCTTCTCCAGCCCCGCGATCATGTCCTCGAGGATGCTCTTGTCCTTGACCAGCAGCTCGATGTTGCCCTCGAAGAGTCCGCCGTCCGCAGAGAGCTGGAGTTTGCGTATGTTGATGCCGAGCGTCTTGGAGATGAAGCTCGAGATTTCGCTGAGCAGCCCTATCCGGTCCAGGCCCTTGAGGGAAAGCTTGATGGGGTACTCGTGCTGTTTGTCGGGCGCCCATTGCGGCATGACGATTCTGTTGCCGAAGCGGCTGGCGAGACGTTCCGCCATCTCGCAGGATTTCTTGTGGACTATGACGGTGTCGTCATCCGTGAGGAAGCCGACCACCGGATCCCCCGGAATCGGATTGCAACAATCGGCCATCTTGTATTTGATTTTCGCCCCGCCGTCCTTGATCGTGAGTTTTTTCTTCTTCTCTCCGGAGGTGAGGCTCTCCTCGTTGATGATGGACTTGAACTGTTCCGGCCCCAGCACCCCGAGCCCCACGCGGAAATAGAGTTCCTCCGCGTCGCGTATCTGATTGAAATCCATGAACCTCTTCAACAGGGCGCGGGTGTTGTCGAGCCCCATCTGCTGGATGCGTTCATTGTAGATTCTCTCGCCGTCGGCGGCTATCCTCTCCCTGTCGCTCCGGAAGTACTCGATCACCTTGGCCCGTGCATATCTGGTCTGGAGGAACTGGAGCCATTCCTTTTTCGGGGCGGCGTTGGCGGCGGTGATGATCTCGACCTGGTCTCCGGACTTGAGGGTCTGCGAGAGCGGCACGAGTTTCATGTTCACTTTGGCTGCGATGGCCGAGTTGCCGATGTGGGAGTGGATCATGTAGGCGAGGTCCAGAGCCGTGGCCCCGTTGAGGATGGACTTCTGTTCTCCCTTCGGGGTGAAGACCACTATCTCCGAGCTTGTCAGGTCTTTGTGTATGATGTCCAGCAGCTCCAGGGCGCTGACGTCGTTGCTCAGGAGAATGTCGTGGACCTGGGCCAGCCACTTGTCCATCTCGGAGTCGTTCTCGGAGATGTATCCGTCTTTCTTGTAGGCCCAGTGGGCGGCTATGCCCTTCTCGGCGATGTCATCCATCCTTCGCGAGCGGATCTGAACTTCCACCCAGACTCCGGCGTGGCTCATCAGGGTGCAGTGCAGCGCCTCGTAGCCGTTGTTCTTCGGCTGGGCTATCCAGTCCCGCCTCCGGCTGACGTTCTCCCGGTAGAGGTTCGTTATGGTCGAGAAGATCAGGTAGGCCTGGTCCCTTTCGCTCTGCGGCCCGTCCTGCTTTGGGTTGAAGACTATGCGCACCGCATAGAGGTCGAAGATCTGCTCGAACGGCACGTGCTTGTTGTGCATCTTGTACCAGATGGAGTAGGGGGTCTTGATCCGCTTGCGGACGGTGAAGTCGTATCCCGCCGCCTTCAGGGCTTTGTCTATCGGCTCTATGAACTCGTCGATGTCCTTCTCCCTCTCGGCTATGTCGTGGCTGATTTTTTCTGAGATGTCCCTGTACGCCTCAGGCTCCTTGTATTTGAGCCAGATGTTCTCCATCTCCGACTTGACCCCGTAGAGTCCGAGCCTGTGGGCGAGCGGGATGAAGATGAACATCGTCTCCGAGAGAATCTTGTCCCGCTTGTGTTCGGGCATGTATTCTATGGTGCGGCAATTGTGCAGACGGTCCGCCAGTTTGATCAGAACCACGCGCACGTCGTCGTTGAGAGTCAGCAGGATGCGCTTGAAATTCTCGGCCTGCAGGCTCTCCGTGCTCATCGTGACCCCCTTCCGGTCCTCATTGTCGAGCACGGTCTTGATCTTCGTCAGTCCGTCCACGAGGGAGGCTATCTTGTCGCCGAAAAGGCTGCGGATGTCCTCGACCGTGTAGCCCGTGTCCTCCACCACGTCGTGAAGCAGCGCCGCGCAGATGGACTTGCATCCGAGTCCGATTTCGGACACCACTATCTTCGCGACCTCCACGGGGTGTATCATGTACGGCTCTCCGGAACGCCTGCGGACGTTCTTGTGCGCCTGGTTGGCGAATTCGAACGCCTTGCGGACCGTCTCGACCTGTTCGGCGTTGCGCAGCCTCGGGCGGGCGACTTCCATAAGAGATTCATACTCTTTGTCTATCAGCCGATAGTCATCCTTTGTAAATTCTGAAAAACTCATTCTCTGTTCTCGCTGTCCCATTCAGGGACTTTATATTTGTCAACGTTCTGGAACCCGTAAGTGAGTTCAGCACCATATATTATTATCTGCCAGCTGTAATTCAGCCATATCAGGAAGAGGGGGATGGCGGCGATCACCCCGTATGCTCTGCTGAGCTTGCCGATGAACATCTGCGTCTCCAGATACAGATACTGGAAGACCACGAACACGAGGGCGGTCAGCGCCGCCGACTGCAGGCCGTAGCGATACTTGACCTTCGCGGCCGGGATGAGGGTGAACATGGCCGAGAAAGTCAGCATCGAGATGGAATAGAAGCCGAGATACCCCAGAGCCTTCGGGAGGAAGGTCAGGTTCGCGCTGTCGAGCCCGAAGAGGTTCGTGACATTGGCGTAGAAGGCTATGCCGGCACTGAACACGAACACGAGCAGCGGGGACAGGACGAGGATGATCAGGTAGAATCCGAATCTCTTGTAGAGCTTGCGCGGAATTTTGCGGATGCCCCAGACGTTGTTGAACACCGTCTCCACCTGGAACATCATCCAGATGATGGCCCAGAGGAAAATCAGGAACGACACCAGCCCCGCTCCGCCGCTCTTGGCGCCGTCCAGCAGGCCGTTGGCCTTTTCCATCATGGTGCTGACGAACTCCGGATTGGCCGGGAAAATCATATACAGGCCGTCGGCTATCTTGTCGGAGAGGCCGAACCCGTCCGTCAGGGCGAAGAGGAAGGCCACGAAGGGGACGAGCGCCATCATGACGAAGTAGCTCAGGGCGATGCACTGGTAGCCCATCCTGTTCTGGGAGAAAGTGTTGACGGTAAGCAGGACCAGCTTCAGCAGGTGTACCAGCGAAGCGTAGGCCTTCGAGCACCCCGAGGTGTCAAGGGACCATATTCTGTCCGTGAAGAGAACCGCTATTTTCTCCGGAATTTTCATCATCAGAAGAGCGAAGCTTGACTTGGAACCTTGTTTTCTCCGCCGCCTTCCGCCTCCGGCAGGAGCGCGCGGAAATCTTCCTCGGATTTGACGGGAATCCCCAGCTCGGCGCATTTCTTGAGCTTCTCCGGCCCGGGCTTGGAGCCTGCGAGCAGGAAGCTCGTCTTTCCGCTGACCGAAGAGGCGGCCTTGCCGCCGTTTGCCGCAATCATATCCTTTATCTCGTCCCGGCTGACGCTGAAGTTGCCCGACACGACGATGGTCATCCCGCTGAGGGCCCCGGAGCCACCGGAGGACGCTGCGCTCATTTCGAACTTCAGCCCGGCCCTGCGCAGGTTTTCGACTTCTTCCAGCTGCGCCGCGTCATGGAAGTAGGCATATACGCTCCCGGCGATTATCTCCCCGACATCCTCCGTCTCTCTGAGTTCTTCGAGGCTTGCCGACTTGAGACTGTCCAGACTGCCGAAATGCTTTGCGAGGCTCTTGGCCGTGGTCTGCCCGACATATCTGATGCCGAGGGCGAAGAGCACCCTGTCGAACGGTACCTCGCGCGAGGCCGCGATGCTGTCCATGAAGTTCCTCACTGACTTCTCCTTCCAGCCTTCGAGTCCGAGCAGCTGGAGGGAATTGAGCCTGTAGAGCTCGGAGGGCTTCGTGACGAGGCGGCAGTCATAGAGCTGCTCGACTGTGGATTCTCCGGCCAGGATGTCCATGGCTTTCCTGGACACGAAATGCAGGATTCTTCCCTTGATCTGCATCGGGCAGCCTGCGCTGTCGGGACAGAACCATCTGGCCCCGTCTTCTTCCTTGACGAGAGGCGTTCCGCAGTCGGGGCAGACTTTCGGGAATTCCGGCACGGTCGTGTCCGTCCCTCGTTTCGACAGGTCGACTCCCGTGATTTTCGGAATGATCTCCCCGCCCTTCTCCACGAACACGTAGTCTCCGATGCGGATGTCCATCTGCTTCATCATGCCCGCGTTGTTGAGGGTCGCGCGCCTCACCACTGTGCCGCTGAGCTGTACCGGTTCGAGGTTCGCGACCGGGGTCACGGCCCCCGTGCGCCCGACCTGATAGTCGATGCTCAGGAGTTTCGGGCAGGCCTGCTCGGCCTTGAACTTGTAGGCCACCGCCCATCTGGGACTTTTGGCCGTGTACCCGAGCTCGCGCTGGGCTGAGAGTTCATTGATTTTTATCACTATGCCGTCGGTCGCGAAAGGAAGGAACTTCCTCTCTGTGTCCCAATGGTTTATGTAGTCTTCTATCTCTTTGATGTTGTGGCATATCCGTCTCTTGTCAGAGACCGGGAGCCCCCAGGATGCGGCCGCGTCGAGCGCTTCGGAATGCGAATTGAAGGCGACGGATTCCGCCGGGATGTGGTATAGGGTGCAAATGAGGCCTCTGGAGGCCACTTCAGAGGGGTCGGCGAGTTTGAGGGAGCCGGAAGCGGCGTTGCGCGGGTTGGCAAAGGGCGCCTCTTCATTTTCCTCCCTCGACCTGTTGAGAGCATCGAACTTCCCGTAGGGCATCAGCACCTCGCCGCGGATTTCGAACTCGTGCGGGTAGTCTCCCCGCAGATGGCGCGGAATGCCCTGTATGTGCAGGGCGTTGGCTGTCACGTCGTCCCCCACGACTCCGTCGCCCCTTGTCAGCGCGGTCACGAGCACTCCGTCCCTGTATGTCAGGCAGATTGCCGTGCCGTCGAATTTCAGCTCGCAGCAGTAGCTGAAGTCGGTTTTGCCGAGCGCCTTCTCCGCGCGGAGGACAAAATCTTCGATCTCGGGGAGGGAATAGGTGTTGGACAGGGACAGCATGGGATAGCGGTGCGGCCTCTGGACGAAGCCTCCGCGAGGGGAGTCCTCAATCGCCCGGGAGTCCGCCTCCCCCAGGTCGGAACCGACATTGTGGGTCGGCGAATCCGCTCTGTCCAGCTCCGGCCAGGCCTTTTCGAGCGCTTCGAGTTCGTGCATGAGCGTGTCGAACTCGTAGTCGCTCATCGTAGGGGAGTTGTCCACATAGTAGCGGTGGCTGTTCTCCCTGAGGATCCGCCTGAGTTCTTCTATCCTTTTCTGTGCCGCTGTCTTGTCCATAAACTACAAATTTACAATTTCTTTTCGAATAATCACCGCTCGCCGCGCCCTGAACGGAATCTGCAGACCGGACGGAACCCCAATCGCCTCCTTTCGCTTGGAAAAGAGCGGAAGTGTTTGTAAATTCGCGAGTTTTAATTTTTGTCAAATGAAAGATTCCGTAATTATCCTTTGCGGCGGCGGGCCGGCTCCCGGAATGAACACTGTCGTGTGTTCAGTCGCCAAAACTTTTTTGAGCAACGGCTTCAAGGTGATAGGCCTTCACGGCGGCTACAGCGGCCTTTTCTCTAAGAATCCGCGCACTGAAGAAATCGACTTCCTCAAGGCTGACTACTATTTCAAGAGGGGCGGCTCCCATCTCCAGATGAGCCGTTTCAAGCCGACAGACGAGGATTTCGAGAAAAATTTCAATCTTGACCTTTTCAAGGACAACAATATCAAGCTGCTCGTGACGGTCGGGGGCGATGACACCGCATCGACGGCCAACCGCATCGCGATCTTCCTCGAGAAGCACAAGTATCCTATCCGCAATATTCACGTCCCGAAGACGATCGACAACGACCTCCCTCTTCCGGACAACGCCCCGACTTTCGGCTTCAACTCCGCCAAGGACGAGGGTGCGCACATCGCGGGCACCGTCTATGAAGACGCCCGCACATCCGGCAACTGGCTGCTTATTTCGGCCATGGGCCGTTCGGCCGGACATCTGGCTCTGGGCATCGGAGAAGCCACGCATTGCCCGATGACCATCATCCCGGAGATGTTCAACAAGACCGACATCACGATAGACAAGATCATCAAGCTGGCCCTCTCGTCCATCATCAGGCGCAAGGTGCTCGGAATCGACTATGGTACCGTGGTGGTCGCCGAGGGCGTGTTCCACGACCTGGCCGAGGAGGACATCAAGTCTGCCGGAGTACACATGACCTATGACGAGCACGGCCACCCGGAGCTTGGCAAGATCTCCAAGTCGGTGCTCTTCGACGAACTTCTCGAGAAGGCGATGAAGAAGACCCGTCTCAAGGTGAAGACCCGTCCTGTCGAGATCGGCTACGATATCCGCTGTCAGGATCCTGTCGCATTCGACTTGACATACTGCACCGAACTTGCGATGGGAGTGTATGACCTCTATATGAAGGGTGAGACCGGATGCATGGTCTATGTCGACGCCTACGGCGAAGCCAAGCCTCTCTACCTGCACAAGCTGCAGAATGCCGAGGGCAAGATTCCGCCGCGTCGTGTGGACATCAGCTGCGGTACGGCCAAGAACTACTTCAACCACATCTGCCACTTCCTCAGCGAGCAGGACTACGAGGCCGCCAAGGCCTATGTGGACGACCCTGAGTCATACGATTTCAAGAAGATTCTCGCTTGGGATTGAGAAGATTAGGTAAATGAAAAATTCCGGCCCCCCCAGAGGGCCGGAATTTTATTTTGAGCCACTCACCAGGCTCGAACTGGCGACCTGCGCGTTACGAATGCGCTGCTCTACCGACTGAGCTAAAGTGGCTTTTTCGGACTGCAAAGATAATAAAAAAGATTTCGTCTGCAAACAGCGGGCGCAATTTTATCGCCGATATATGAAAATGCGGGTATGGGAGCATCAGAGCTGAGCTCAGAAAATGATCTCGAACTGTGCGTCGGGGCGGCTTTCGCCACCGGTCGTGCAGCGGACGGCGCATCTCCCGTCCTCGCGGGAGCAGAGCGGCAGCCTCGCCTGAAGTTCTATGGCGAGCAGGTCCCCGGTGCGGAGATAGCAGAAGCGGCTCGCTTCGCTTATCGCCGCCTCCATCCTGCCCTCGGATTCTCCCTCGCTGCGGAAAATCTCCTCTTCTCCCCGGAGAACCGAGAATCCCGCAGCGGCGCAGCCGGACTTGTCCATAAGAGTTCCCGGCAGGAACGAGGTATGATCCAGACAGCTCGCGCAGGCATAACCCTCCTCGGAGCCGTCAATCAAATCCTCCGGATACAGAAGGACCCCGTAGCCGACGCTCTCGAAATATCTCGAAGCGAACCTCACTGCGATGCTTCTGCCCGGTTTGGAGATTCTGGCGAACACGACAGGAGTCCAGCCCAGGCGGGAGACGAAATCCGGGACGAACAGATCCTCTCCGTCTTTTTCCCAGGTGGTGTCGGGTCTCACTATGACCCTCCCCGAGGATGTCAGGGTGACTATGTTCATCGGACGTTGAACTTCTCGCTTAGCTTCTCCATCTTGAACTGCTCCTCGAATCGGGCGAACTGAGCCTTGGTGTCGAGGGTGAAACTGCCGTTGCGCACCCAGCTGAAGTACGAAGGTTCGGTGTCGAACACCTGTCTGAGCGTCTTGCCCTTGTGTTTGCCGAAGTTTATGATGACCTGCCCTTTTTCGTCATAAATCAGGAGTCCGGAGAAGTCGACGTATTTCTTGCCTATGAAGGCGGACAGGGCCTTGACGTCGTTTTTGAGCTCGGAATAGCGGTCAAGCTGCGCCTTGAGCACCTCGTATGTGGCAAGGGTGTCGGCCTCCGCCGAGTGCGCGTTGTCGAAATCCTCCCCTCCGCAGTAGAAGCGGTAGGCGGCCCTGAGGTTGCGCGGCTCCATCATGTGGTAGATGTTCTGCACGTCCACCATCAGCGGTTCGTGAAGATTGACCTTGAGGTCCTTCCCGGCCAGTTTGACCCTCTCGAACTCTTCGGCGAGCATCGGCAGGTCGAACTTCGACGAGTTGAATCCCGCCAGGTCGCTGTCTTTCAGCCATTCTGCCACCTCGTCCGCGACTTCGTAGAACGTCGGACATTCCGTCAGCATGTCGTCCGTGACGTGGTTGACCTTGGAGGCTTCGGGGTTGATGGGGCGCTGGCACCGGTTTACATAGTCCCAGGGCTTTATTTTCCAAGTCTTTATCCTTTCCTCCCCTCCGGGGAAGACCTTTACGAAGCTCAGCTCTATGATTGAGTCTGACGGTATGTTGAGGCCGGTGCTCTCTATGTCGAAAAACAGCAGAGGCCTTGAAAGATTGAGTTCCATAGCCGGATTTTTATGAAACCATTATAGGCATCAGTATCGCGCAGATCTTGCCGCTTTCCGCGTCCTCTTCGGAAGGGACTATCAGGGCGGCCCTGCGTCCGTCCGCGAACTTCATCACCACGGACTCGCAGCTCATGTTGGAGAGGATTTCGATGAGGAACGAGGATTTGAAACCGATGCTTATCGGGTCTCCGTTGTAGTCGCACTCAAGCTTCTCGTATGCGGCGAGGGCGAATCCGAGGTCCTGCGCGGTGATCTCCACCGAGCCCTGCCCGAGGTCGAACTTGATGTGGTTGGAAGCCTTGTTGGCGCATACGGCGATGCGGCGTACTGTGGAGAGCAGCCGCTCCCTGTCGATGCGGAGGATGTTGGAGTTGTTCTGCGGGATGACCCTGCGGTATTCCGGGAACTTGCCGACGATAAGGCGGCAAATCATCATGGTCTCTCCGAACGTGAAGGCCACGTTGCTCGAGTCGAAGGCCAGCTTGACGTCGGTGTCGCTCTTGTCCAATGCTGACCTGAGCACGGCGGCCGGCTTCTTGTGAAGTATGAACGAGGATTTGCCGCTCACTTTGACTTCCCTCGTCGTATAGCAGATGAGCTTGTGCGAATCGGTGGCCACGAGAGTCGAGCTGTCGCTGTCAAGGTCGAAGAAAATGCCGTTCATCGTAGGGCGGATTTCGTCGTCGGCGGTGGCGTAGATGGTGCTGCTGATGCCTTCGGCGAGAACTTTGGACGGGAAGGCGGCCATCGCGACATCCCCCTCCACGCTTTTGATTTCCGGATAGTCTTCGGCCGGGAAATATGGCAGCGAAGAGTTGCCGTTGACCCAATCGCAGGTGAAAGTGCCCTCGTCGGCGGTCCTGATGGTCACCGGCTGATCCGGGAGCGCCTTGAGCAATTCGGTCATCTGCCTCGCGGGAACCGCCATGCTTCCGTCGCTCACGGAGCTTTCGACATCCAGGGACGTCCTCAGGGTGAGCTCCTGGTCGGATGCGGTTATTTCCAGTCTGCCGTCCTTCAGGACAAGCAGGAAGTTTTCTAATATAGGCAGCGCCGTCTTGGCGGGGATGGCTTTGGATACGTCCAGAAGCCCTTTCAGCAATTCGTTGCTGGAAACGATGAATTCCATATTGCAGTGTCTCTGTGTTATCAGTTCATTTCTACAAAAATAGGAAATATTCCTGAAATTGGCACATAATTTGACCTTTGGGGGACGGAATAATTTTAAACTCATCATATGAAGAAAGGTTTTATAATAGTGCTCGCCTCCGTTGTCCTCAGCGGATTCACGGCGTGGGGCATAGTCAAGACGCAGGAGACTTCGTTCCCTGATGTGCAGCCCCGGAGCGAGATTGCAGCGGACGGGCAGGTTGTCAAGACTGTCAATTTGTCACTTTCCGACTATCCGGATTTTACTTATGCGGCCGAGAACTCGGTCAAGGCCGTCGTTTATGTGGAGGTAAGCTCCAAGGTTCCGCAGCAGGAGTATATCGATCCGTTCTACCGCTTCTTCTTCGGGGAGGGCTTCGGGAACGGAGGCAGCCGTGAGCGCAAGGGCAGCGGCTCCGGAGTGATCATCCGCGAGGACGGTTACATCGTCACCAACAATCACGTGGTGGCCAACGCGACCTCCATCACCGTCACGCTCAACAACAACAAGAAATACACGGCCAAGCTGATAGGCGCCGACCCGGCTACGGACGTTGCGCTCATCAAGATCGAGCAGGGCGGCCTTCCGACGCTTCAGTTCGCCGATTCGGACAAGCTCCGCCTCGGAGAGTGGGTGCTCGCGATAGGCTCTCCTCTCGGGGAGCAGCTCCGCTCCACCATCACCGCAGGCATTGTCAGCGCCAAGGGACGTTCGATGTCCACGGGCGGGGAGTTCAAGATCGAGTCGTTCATCCAGACCGACGCGGCCGTCAATCCGGGCAACTCCGGCGGCGCCCTCGTCAACAAGAAGGGGGAGCTGGTCGGTATCAACACCGCCATCGTGTCCACCACGGGCTCATACACCGGCTATTCGTTCGCCGTGCCTTCCAACATAGTGCACAAGGTGGTCGCCGACCTGATCGACTTCGGTTCCGTGAAGCGTGCGAAACTCGGGGTTTCAATCACAGCGCTCAATGAAGAATTGGCCGACAAGATGAAACTTTCTTCTCTTGAAGGCGTATATGTAGGTGAAGTTGTGAAAGGAGGGTCTGCGGACAAGGCCGGAATCAAGGCGGACGACGTAATCGTCGCCATAGATTCCACCGAGACGGCTACTCCTCAGGCGCTTCAGGAGAAGGTCAATTCCTTCCATCCTGGGGACAAGGCCGAGGTGAAGCTGATCCGCGGGGGAAAGACTCTGAAGCTCCGGGTGGTGTTCCAGGATGAGGAGGCTCTTGCCGCCGCGCAGAATGCGGACGGTACGCTTGTCTTCTATGGGGCGACGCTCAAGGCCGCGAAGAAGGGTGTGGAGATTGTATCCGCCGGCAGCGGCAAGATTGCCCAGGCCGGAGGTGAGGATGGTTTCATTATCCTCTATGTCAATGACAAGAAGGTCAGCAAGCCTAAGGATGTCATCGACATAGCCAAGAAGAGCAACGGTGCTGTCTTCATCGAAGGCGTGACCGCTACAGGCAGACCCGGATACTTCGGCTTCGGAAAGGACGAGTAGTCGGGACGGCGGCAGAAAGAGTATTGTCGCAACCGGACGGCCGTCCGCTTGCGACAATGTTTTTTATAAAGTATAATGAGACAGCTTAAAATCACAAAATCGATCACGAATCGTGAGAGCGCCTCTCTGGACAAGTATCTCCAGGAGATAGGAAGGGAGGAACTGGTGTCACCGGAAGAGGAGGTCGAACTTGCGCAGAGAATCCGCAAAGGGGATCAGGAAGCTCTTGAGAAACTTACCAGAGCCAACCTCAGATTCGTGGTTTCCGTCGCGAAACAGTATCAGAATCAGGGTCTCAGTCTTCCTGACCTTATCAACGAGGGGAACTTGGGCCTTATCAAGGCGGCGGAGAAATTCGATGAGACGCGGGGCTTCAAGTTCATATCCTATGCGGTGTGGTGGATTCGCCAGTCCATACTTCAGGCGCTGGCCGAGCAGAGCCGTATCGTGAGACTCCCTCTCAACCAGGTGGGTTCGCTCAACAAGATCAACAAGGCGCTCGGCAAGTTCGAGCAGGAGAACGAGAGGCAGCCGTCGGCCGATGAGCTCTCCGAGATGATTGACATCCCCAAGGACAAGATCAACGACACTCTCCGCGTGTCCGGCCGCCACGTCAGCGTGGACGCGCCGTTCGTTGAGGGCGAGGACAACAGCCTTCTGGACGTGCTCCCGAACGACGACTCTCCGAGCGCCGACCGCGGACTCACCAACGAGTCCCTCAGCACCGAAATCGAGCGTGCCCTTCAAATCCTGACCGGACGCGAGCGGGAGATAATCAAGTCTTTCTTCGGCATCGGCTGCCAGGAGATGACCCTCGAGGAAATCGGCGAGAGGCTCGACCTCACCCGCGAGAGAGTCCGCCAGATCAAGGAGAAAGCAATCCGGAAGCTCAAGAAGCCGGCGGCAAGCAAACTTCTCAAGTCCTACCTCGGCTGATGAGCGCGGAGAATTTCATTGCCGCGAAGGCCTCAGAGGCCATCAAGGCGATTTACGGAGCCGAAGTGGGCGCCGATTCTCTCCAGGTGCAGCCGACCCGCAAGGAGTTCGAGGGGGATTACACGCTTGTCGTGTTCCCGCTTCTGCGCATCACGCGCCAGTCTCCGGACGCCACGGGCGAGGCGATAGGCGGATGGCTCAAGTCCAACTGCCCGGAGGTTAGCGCCTTCAACTCGGTCAAGGGCTTTCTCAATCTCAGCCTTTCAAACCTCTACTGGAAGGAATGCCTTGAGAACATAGCTGCCGGCGGGGACTTCGGACAGCTCCCTCCGACGGGGCGCAGGATTATGGTCGAGTTCTCCTCGCCCAACACCAACAAGCCTCTTCATCTCGGACACGTGCGCAACAATCTTCTGGGGGCTTCAGTCTCCAATCTGCTCAAGGCCGCGGGCAATGAAGTGATCAAGGCTACGCTCGTCAACGACAGGGGAGTGCACATCTGCAAGTCCATGTATGCGTGGAAGGAGCGCTTCAACGGGGCGACTCCTCAGAGCAGCGGCAAGAAGGGCGACCATCTCGTGGGGGACTGCTATGTGGAGTTCGCCAAAATGGAGAAGGAAGATCCTTCCGTGATGGACAAGGTCCACGAGATGCTCGTCAAGTGGGAGGAGGGCGACCCGGAGGTGCGTTCCCTGTGGCAGATGATGAACGAGTGGGTTTTCGAGGGCTTCGAGCAGACCTACAAGGCCCTGGGAATCAGTTTCGACAAGACTGACTATGAGCACGACACCTACCTTCTCGGCAAGGAGCTCGTCCAGAAGGGGCTTGACATGGGGGTCTTTGTCAAGGATCCCGACGGCTCCGTGTGGTGCGATCTGACCTCCGACGGGCTTGACCGCAAGCTGCTGCTCCGTTCAGACGGTACTTCAGTCTATATCACCCAGGATCTGGGCACTGCGGAGCGCCGTTTCAGCGAATACCGGCTCGATTCATTGACATACGTGGTGGGGGACGAGCAGAACTACCATTTCCAGGTGCTCAAGCTCATCCTCAAGAAGCTCGGCTTCAGCTGGGCGGACTGCATCTACCATCTCTCATACGGAATGGTCGAGCTTCCGGAAGGCAAGATGAAATCGCGCGAGGGCACCGTGGTCGATGCGGATGACCTCATCGAGAAGATGTATCTGGAGGCGAAAGAGACGTCCGAGGAGAGCGGCAAGCTCGCCGAGATACCTGCCGAGGAGAAGGAGAAGCTCTACCGGATGATCGGGCTTGGAGCTCTCAAGTATTTCATCCTCAAGGTTGATCCGAAGAAGAAGATGCTCTTCAATCCCAAGGAGTCCATCGACTTCAACGGCAACACCGGCCCGTTCATCCAGTACACCCACGCACGTATCCAGTCGATTCTGCGCAAGGCCGCCCAGGCAGGGAGGAAGGCCTCCGTCGCTCGGGATGTGGAGCTGAGCCCCAAGGAGATACGTATCGTGCAGCTGCTTTCGTCATATCCCCAGAAGGTCGCCGAGGCGGCGGGGGCATATTCCCCGGCCCTGATAGCCAATTACTGCTACGAGCTCGCCAAGGAGTTCAACCAGTACTATCACGACACCGGCATTCTCCGGGAGCCTGACTGCAAGCTGCTGGAGATGAGACTCGAACTTATATCTGACACCGCCGCGGTTCTCCGCGCCGGAATGGGAATACTCGGAATTGAACTGCCTGACAGAATGTGATATCCCGACTTCCGTCAAGGAAGTCCGTCATCTCGGATGGGACTACATAGACGTCATCTTCTTCACGGGTGACGCCTTTGTGGATCATCCGAGTTTCGGTACGGCGTGCATATCCCGCTACCTTCAGAAATTCGGATACAGGGTGGCCGTCGTGCCCCAGCCCAACTGGCGCGACGACCTGCGCGATTTCCGAAAGCTCGGGGCTCCCAGGCTGTATTTTGCAGTGAACGCCGGGGCCATGGACTCCATGGTCAACCACTATACGGCCGCAAAGCGCCTGAGGCACGATGATGCCTACACCCCTGACGGGAAGGCTGGGCAGAGACCGGACAGGGCTGTCACGGTCTATACCCGCATCCTCAAGGAGCTCTGGCCGGAGTCGGTCGTCGTCATCGGGGGAGTGGAGGCGTCGCTGCGCCGCCTGACGCATTATGACTATTGGGATGACCGTATCATGCCGTCCATACTCGTGGACAGCGGAGCGGACTATCTCTGCTATGGCATGGGGGAGAAGCCGATGCTTGAGCTCACCAGGGCGATAGAAGCCGGGCGCAACGTCCGTCAGATCGAGAAAATCCCGCAGCTGGCCTTCCTGCGCAAGGGCAGGTGGAAGGTGGAGGATCCTCTTGTGCTGCACTCTTTTGAGGAGTGCCGGGACAATGACAGGGCTTTCGCCGAGAATTTCCACAAGATAGAGACCCATGCCAACATGCTCCACCAGCAGGTCATAATAGAGCCGGTGGGAGACGGTTTCGTACAGGTAAATCCTTCCTGTCCCCCTTCAACCCGGGAGGAGATGGACTCTTTCTGGGACCTGCCGTTCACCAAGCGTCCGCATCCGCGCTACAAGGGCAAGAGGATTCCGGCCTACGACATGATCAAGGATTCGATCATCACGCATCGCGGCTGTTTCGGAGGCTGCAATTTCTGCACTATCGCGGCACATCAGGGGAAGTTCATACAGTCGCGTTCGGAGGAGTCGATTCTCTCGGAAGTCCGCGCCCTGGCCGCGATGCCGGAGTTTCACGGCAATATCTCCGACCTCGGGGCTCCGACGGCCAATATGTATGGAATGGTCGGGCAGGACATGGGCAAATGCGCCGTCTGCCGCCGCAAATCCTGCCTTTTCCCCGCGCCGTGCAGCAATCTGGACAGGAGCCATTCCCGGGTGCTGGAACTGTACCACAAGGTGGATGCCGTGCGAGGAGTGAAACATTCCTACATAGGGAGCGGAATCCGCTATGACCTCTTCCTCGACGAGAACGGTTTTGTGGACGCAACGGGGAGGCAGTACCTGAAGGAACTGATGCTCAAGCATACATCCGGCCGTCTGAAGGTAGCTCCCGAACATACCGAAGACAAGGTCCTGTACTATATGGCCAAGCCTTCGTTCCGCCTGTTCGAGAGACTCCGCAGGGAGTTTGACAAGGTCAACAGGGAGAACGGAACCCATACGGAGCTCGTTCCTTATTTCATCTCGTCACATCCCGGCTGCACTTTGCAGGATATGTGGAAACTCGGCTCGAACCCTTGCCTCAGGGGCATCTGGATGGATCAGGTGCAGGATTTCATGCCTACTCCGATGACTACGTCTTCGGTGATGTTCAAGACGGGACTTGACCCGAGGACGATGAAGCCGGTGTTCGTAGAGCGCGACCCGGAGAAGAAAAAAGCGCAAAAAGCAGTATTTTTCCAGAAAAAGCAGAAAAAATAATTTAAAAACACTATTATTGCACTCCAATTCAAGAACAGACACAGACAACGTCATTATGGCACAAGATAACAAGAAACGTCACATTGTGAGTTATGAGAATATGTCCCGTGAGCTTGCGGAGGCATTTGCGGAGAAATATCCCAAGGGATTCAGCGACTATCTGCCGGATCTTGTCAAATATACCAAACCGGACGGAACTCCTTTCTATGCCGTGATGGTGGAGATTCCGGATGCCATCTATCTTGTCAAGATCAAGGTCAAGATCGATGATGCGGATGATATAGAGAGGTGGCTCGAAGGAGAAGAGGATGCCGAGAACGAGCAGGTCGCCGGAACGGCTGGCGAGGCCGGAGATGACGGCGGAACCCTTCCGGATGAGAATATCTCCCAGTACGGGGGTGATGATGACCAGAGTGATGCTGCTGAATAAGATTGGCGCGAAGGTATCCGAACAGAACAAGCTTCTGTATTCAAGTTTTTTGGTCGGCGTGCTCTCTGGGTGCGCCGCCGTTGTCCTTGACTGGGCGATAAGTGTGATCAGCGCCTGGGTTGACAGGACTTTCGGAGGCGGAGGTCTGGAGTGGGGCTTTCTGGTTTTCCCGGGCATCGGAATGTTGATTTCGCTCCTGCTGCTGCGTTTTGTCGTGAAGGACAATATCGGGCACGGTGTTACCAAGGTTCTCCTCGCCGTCTCCCGTAACGAGTCCCGGATCAAGCCGCATAACGTCTGGTCTTCGGTGCTGACGTCCTCTTTCACCATCGGTTTCGGAGGTTCGGTGGGAGCCGAGGCCCCTATCGTCTATACCGGCGCGGCCATAGGCTCCAATGTCGGGCGGGTCTGCGGCCTGTCGTACCGCAGCGTGACGGTGCTTCTGGGCTGTGGGGCCGCCGCCGCCGTGGCGGGCATATTCAAGGCTCCTCTCGCGGGGATGCTCTTTACGCTGGAGATTCTTCTTTTCAACGTGTCGATGAAGTCCATGCTGCCGATGCTCGTCGCCACGATTTCGGCCACGGTGGTGTCCTACGTTTTTCGCGGCCAGACACCGGTGTTCGCCTGCGAGCTGACCCCTTTCTCCATGGGGAATCTCCCTTTCTATGTGGTGCTTGGGGCCGTGGCGGGCCTGTTTTCGTTGTATTTCACCAACGGTACGCTCTATCTGGAGGACAAGCTTGGCAAGCTGAAGAACGTCTATCTTCGGTGGCTGTTGTGCGCCGCCGGTCTGGGGGTGCTGATTTTCCTCTTCCCTCCGTTGTACGGGCAGGGATATTCCGACCTTCACAGCCTGCTCAAAGGGGAGGAGATTATGGTTGAGAACCACAGTCTGCTGTCTTTCCTTATGGATTACCACTGGGGCGTGCCGGTATTTTTCCTGCTCATCCTTTTTTTCAAGATAGTGGCGATGACCCTGACCAATTCGGGCGGGGGAGTCGGAGGTACTTTCGGCCCGACGCTCTTTTCCGGGGCGATACTCGGCTTTGTCGTCGCCCGTTGCTTCAACCTCATCGGCATGAGCGTCCCGGAACAGAATTTCGTCCTGGTGGGGATGGCCGCCCTGATGGCCGCCGTGATGCAGGCTCCGATGACCGCCATCTTCCTCATTGCGGAGATTTCCGGCGGCTATGAACTGCTCGTGCCGCTGATCCTGACTTCCACGGTGGCGTTCGGCACGGTGCGCATCTTTGAAAAGTACTCCATCTACACCAAGCGCATCGCGCAGAGCGGAGACCTGCTGACCCATGACAATGACCAGGCGGTGCTGACTCTGCTTCAGACCAACGAGCTGATCAGGGACAAGTACCCGAAAGTCTCCATAGACGCTCCTCTGAGGGAGGTTGTGGACATACTCGCGAACTCCGGCTCCGACGCTTCGGTGATGGCCGTGATCGACTCGAAGGGGCGCTTTCAGGGGATGATAGACCTCGCGGCCGTCAGAAAGTACCTTTTCAGCAGCGAAAAATACGACAGCGTGCATGTCTATAACATCATGGAGACCCCGCCGGAGTATATCTTTTACGGAGAGAAGATGGATTCGGTGATGCAGAAATTCGACCGGACAGGGGCCTGGAGGCTGCCGGTCATAGACAATGAGCGGAAATATCTCGGCTTCATCTCCAAGTCCCGTCTGCTCACCGCCTACCGCCGCGAACTTAAGGAAATCTCCCAGGAGGATTAATGATTTAATTATATCTTTCTGACTCTCTCCCGGATGAGAATCAGGCTCGGAAAGAAAAAATGTTTTTTGCTCCCATTGCCGGAATTCATTACAGAGAGGCAAAATTGACGCAGGGCCACGAGTGGTTCCTCTTTCGTGAGCTCGACCTTGCCGATTTGCTTCTTGAGCAGGTCTATCCCTTATTCTTTCCCGAGCCCTGCTCCCTGTATCTTTCCCGCAAGCGGCGTATATTGTCGATAGGATTGCCAATCTCGCTCTTTTGTTCTCTGAACACCCACTGGAAACCAAGATAAACGGCAATAACGGTGGCTGCTAAACTTAGTGCGTCCAACATAAATCATCCTCTTTCCCGTAAATATCGGATACCTATATGCAGTGCAAGGCTCTACGCTGTCATTCTATCCTTATGCGG
>CAVHNN010000022.1:0-33365 GCA_963637465.1 Paludibacteraceae bacterium | reverse complement strand
TCGTGGAGATGGGCGGACTCGAACCGCCGTCCAAACATCGTCCCGGAGGGCTTTCTACACGCTTATTCTTCCTTTGGTTTTCGACCGATGCCTGCCGGAAGACGGGCCAGCAGCGGCTTAGCCTCTGAAAGCTTAAGGAGACCTAGAGGCGTCCGTCCCCCGCATCCGGTTTTGATGATACCCCTATATCCAGACTGAACCGGCCTAAAGCTGGAGGGATATACGTCAGAAACGCAACCTTGGCGCCCCCGATTGATGCTCAATCTCTTGGAGATTAGCAAGCGTATGAGTAGTTGTAGTTGCCAGTTATGGCTTGAAGACTGGGATTAACGGGCCAGCCCCCTACGCCCGACGTGCTTACCGACCAAAATCAATGCTGTCAAAACCAAAACATCCCCATTCAGTCGTTTGCCCGCCCCATCACAGGGAAAGCACTGCAAATGTACAAAAGAAGTGCGATTCTTCAAAAAAATTGAAAAAAGTCAAAAAAAATTTGCGGATTAAAATATTTGTCGTACCTTTGTCCTGCCCAAACGAAACGGGTACACATAAATCGCTCGGGAGCTTAGCTCAGTTGGTTCAGAGCGTCTGCCTTACAAGCAGAGGGTCGGGGGTTCGACTCCCTCAGCTCCCACAAAAAGAGATTGCAAAAGCAGTCTCTTTTTTCTTTTATCAAAGATGAGAAGCTGTTTTGAAATGGTCCTCGAACTGAGCCACGTTGAAAAGCGCACTATAGCAAATTCCGCTCAAAGTGCTATAACCTTATTTCCCAAACACCATCTGAAAACGATTTCATTGTCAGGTTATAGCATTTTTGCACATATATGCTATAACCCGATATAAAAAAGTCTATCTTTGGGCTGAAAGAACAAGCGCAATGAAACACATCAAACTCATCCTCCTCTCTTTGGCGACAATCCTGCTCGCGGCGACAGAGCTCAGCGCGCAGACGGGCACATGGAGCGGCAAGCTTCAAGTCTCCGGGACGGAACTTACTCTCATTTTCCACCTCGAAAACTCCGGAGCCACTCTGGACGTGCCGGACCAGGGGGCGGAAGGCATACCGGTCCAGCTCTCCCGCTCCGGCTTCGGAGGTCTCAAACTGGCGATTCCGAGCATCGGAGCGTCCTACGAAGGTGTCTGGACAGGGAAACTCATAGCCGGCAGCTTCACCCAGCACGGCGTTTCCTTCCCGATGAACCTCAGCCCCGGCACTCCCGTCCTGAAGCGGCCGCAGACCCCTGTCGGGCCGTTCCCGTACAGCACGGAAGAAGTCTCGTTCCGCAACGGCGACGCCACCCTGAAGGGAACGCTCACCCTGCCGGAGAATTGCGGCAAACAGACCCCCGTCCTGATTATGGTCACAGGCAGCGGCCTGCAGAACCGGGACGAGGAGATATTCTCCCACAAGCCTTTCGCCGTCATCGCCGATGCTTTCGCGCGGGCGGGAATCGCGACGCTGCGCTACGATGACCGGGGCTTCGGGGAATCGACCGGAGACATCGTCAACTGTACCACGGAGGATCTCAAGAACGATGCCCTTGCCGGAATCAAGCTTCTTAGGGAACGTTTCGACAAAGTAGGCGTGCTCGGACACAGCGAGGGCGGGAGCATAGCTCTGACGCTCGCGGCGGAGGACAAGGCGGACTTCGTCATCAGCCTCGCCGGGATGGTGGTGTCGGGGGCTCAGACCCTGCTGGAGCAGAACCGCCGCGCTCTCCTCGGAGCCGGTATAAGCAAAAACGACACGGATTCATACTGCCGCCTTCTCAAGGATGCCTACGAGGCCGCCACAAGCGGACTTCCTCTGCCGTCCGCCGACAGTTACGCCCTTCCCGAAGCCCTCAAGCAGAATTACCTCGCAGCGTCCGCCCAGCTTGGCACGCCATATATGAGGTACTTCCTCGCGATGAACATCTCGGAGCAGCTCGGAAGCATAAAAGTCCCGGTGATGGCTCTCAACGGCACGTTGGACACACAGGTGGACTGCGAACGCAATCTTGAGGCGCTCAGAAAAGGCCTTCCGGCCAACGGGAAGAACGTCATCCGGGCCGAAGAGGGCCTGAACCACCTCTTCCAGCACTGCAAGAGCGGCGAATTAAGCGAATACAAGACCATCGAGGAGACTTTCTCCCCGGAGGTGCTCGCCCAGATGAGCGCGTGGCTCCAAAATTTGTTTTGGAATTCCGGACAGTAAGACTTACCTTTATCAACGTTATGAAACCACATTTTTACACACTTCTGACCGTTCTTACGCTCCTGCTGCCGCTTTCCGGCGCGCAGGCACGCGAGGTCATCAGCCTCGGACGCGACTGGCAGTTCCGCTACGAGGCCTCCCAACAGTGGGAAAACGTCACTCTGCCGCACGATTTCCAGATCCATCAGCCTTGGGTCAAGCCCGACAGCAGCGAGACGGCTGACCTCGACAATCCTGTGGCCAACATCAAGAGCCGCCTGAGCGGACGCGGATTCAAGGAAATGGGCCGCGGCTGGTACCGCAGAACGCTCTACGCCCCGTCTGAATGGCAGGGACGGAGGGTGCTGCTCGACTTCGAGGGCATCCTGCTCAACGGAGACGTATTCCTCAACGGAGAGCGCATCGGCGGCACGGACTACGGCTACCTCGGATTCGAAATTGACATAACGGAAGCTCTCAAGTACGGCAGCGACAACGAGATTACTGTGCTCGCCGATACCGGGAAGCCGGAAAACTCCCGCTGGTACACCGGCGGCGGACTCTACCGCGACGTTCATCTGGTGCTCACCGACCCGACCCTTTACTTCAAGCGTCATCCGCTCAACATCACTACGATTGACAACAAGGCCGTGCGCTTCGAGGCGAGCATAACCAACAAGGGAGAAAGCGAATTCAAAGCCTCCTACCGCATCCTCGACCCGCAGGGGCGGACCGTGGCGGAAAAAGAAATCAGCCTCAGTACCCCTAAAAGGCAGCAGGACGACAAAGAGTACCTGATCGACAGCATCGAGGTGGACTCCCCTATGCTCTGGGACTGCGAGCATCCGAATCTCTACACGCTCGAAGTAAGTCTATCCAGCGGAGAGAAGGTCAGCTCCAGCTTCGGATTCAGAACAATAGAATACACTCCGCAGCAGGGCTTCCTGCTCAACGGGAAGAAGGTGCTGCTCAAGGGAATCGCCAACCACCACGAGCTCGGAGCTCTCGGCGCGGCGGCCCACCCGAGGGCGATAGAGCGCCGGATACAGATTCTCAAGGAGTTCGGAGTCAACCACATCCGCAGCTCCCACAATCCTTACAGCGAGGAGTTCCTCAACATCTGCGACCGGGAGGGTATCCTTGTGGTGGACGAGCTCTACGACAAATGGCTGACCCAATATGCAGGAGGACGCAAGGACTGGACGGAACAGTGGGTACACGACGTGCCGGAGTGGATGACACGCGACCGCAACCATCCGTGCGTGATAATGTGGAGCTTCGGCAACGAGCTCCAGACCCTCTACGAAATTCCGTTCCACGACTGGGGAGTGACCCCTTACCGCATGCAGAAGGCCCTCGCGCTCCGCTTCGACACCGGCCGTCCGTTCACGGTGGCGATGCACCCGAGGGGACGCAACCACAACACCGACTCCCTCCCCGCCCCGCTCGCGCTGGAGACCGACATCGCCTCCTACAACTACCGTTACATGTATTTCCCGGGCGATGCTAAGAACTTCCCTTGGATGATGTTCTACCAGAGCGAGGCCAACACCAGCGGGATGGGTTCCAACTTCTTCGGGATGAATCTCGACAAGGTCATCGGCCTGGCCTACTGGGGAGCGGTCGATTACCTGGGCGAGTCTCAGGGCTGGCCGGCGAAAGGCTGGTCGCAGGGAGTGTTCGACACAAGCATGCAGCCGAAGCCGAAAGCATGGCTGATGAAGAGCATGTTCGACCCGCAGACCCCTACTGTGCATATAGGAGTGGTCGAAAGGGAGGACAACAGCATCTGGAATGACGTCAAGGTCGGCAATGCCGGGCTGAGCGACAGCTGGAACTTCCGCGAGGGTTCCAAGCTCAACCTCTACACCTACACCAACTGCGACGAGGTGGAGCTCCTGCTGAACGGACGCTCGATGGGCCGCAGGCAGAACGAGACCGACAATTATAAGGCTCGCAATCAGATATTCTGGAAGGACATCCCTTATCGCGCCGGGAAAATCGAAGCCGTCGGATACCGGGACGGCAAGGAAGTATGCCGCCATACGATAAAGACGGCGGGCAAGGCCGTCAGGCTCAAGGCGGAAGCCGACAATGCCACCTGGCTGCGTGACGGCAACGACCTCCAATGCGTCCGCATCAGCGCGCTGGACAGGAAGGGCATCGTTGACCCTGCCGCAGGAACCCTGCTGAAGTTCTCCGTAAGCGGCCCTGCGGAAATCATCGCCGTTGACAACGGGGACCTCCGAAGCGACGAGATGACGGTAGGCGACAGCCGTTCGCTCTACCGCGGACGCGCCATGGTGATTCTCCGCTCGCTCCCGGGCGAAGAGGGACCGGTCACTCTCACCATCAACGGAGAAGGGTACAAGCCTGTCTCCATCAAGCTGTAACGGGTCGGCGGATCCGTATGAGAACTGAAAAAGCACGGCCCCGAACGGAGCCGTGCTTTTTATGCATCACTACAGTCAATCAGAAATGCTCCTGAAAAATCACAGGCCCGACAATCGTGCCCTTGGCACTGTAGACGTTCTTGCGGACAGGGCGGAACCACTCCGCGTCGGCATACACGGTCTGTCCGGTGTAGGAGTCCACGACCGGAAGGAACTTGGCGGTCACGCCAAGACGCGGCCCTACAACCCAGATTCTCTCGCCGGGAGCAATATCGTGACGGGTTCCTCCGCTGGCAACCGGGAATGAGGCCAACTCGCCGTCATACGACCTTCCTCTACCTTCTCCCCAAGACCTTGCCTGATACCAGCCGAGCTGATGGGCGTGGGTGCATTTCTCCGCCAGTTCTATGCCCTCTTCGATGGTGAACGCTCCCGATGGAGCGATGGTGGTCTTCGAGGTCCCCTTCACAAGTCCCAGAGCCTCCATGAAGGCCATCGCCTCCTGCGCCCAAGGCGCGATGGAGCCGGAATCGGAGTATTTGTCAAGCCCGGAGTCGAACTCGGTGTATGAGTAAAGTTTGCTTTCTTCTATGAACCTGAGCGCCCTGTACATCACCGCGGCCGCTTCCTGACGAGTGGCGACGGCATCATCAGAACCTGCGGCATCGCCCAAGGCCGAATCCAGACCTATGGCGGACGATGAAGTCTGCTTCCCCGTCAGCTCCTCCACCAGACGAACCGCCAGAGAGGCGAGCTGACGACGGGTGAGAGGCTGCGTATAATCATTGCCCAGAAGAGATTCGTCAATAAGATTGTCATTGAGGGCGAAGTTCACGCTGCTCTGGAAAGCGGGGCTCATCTTGGCCTCGGACTTCCTGCGGAGTATGAACATGTTCGGACTTGTCTCCGTTTGAAGCAGGGCCTGTTCCTCCAACTGCCCTGCGGCATCCGCCATTGCCTTCCGGAAATATTCATAAGAAGCCGAGGTTCCGCTCGCTTTCCAAAGCTCCCTGGACATATTCTTCTGATCATAGCCGTAAGAGTGTCCGCACCAGATGCAGCTGTACCACCACACGTGATGTCCGGCGGCATTGACTCCGATATAAGCCTGATCGTCGGCCAGAGGCATATAATATTCATCCGCCAGCACTTCGGTCTTGAGATGCGGTTGTTGGAAAGTATGCTTCGGATTGTTCTCGCACTCTCCGCAGATTCTGCAGGAATAGTAATATTCGGGCCAATTCCGGCAGGTGGCGTAACGGACGGCCCTGTCGGCACCCGCAAGCTTGGCGGTGAATTCATGGTTGCTGCAGATCGGTTTCGCCGCCTCGGCGCCGGCTTTCTGCGCGGAATATACGTCGCCCGAGTAGGTCTTCAGAGAGAAAATTATAGGCCTGCTCCAGGTCGGACGGGATATTCTCTGGAGTATCGCCGCCGCAGCGCTCTCAGGGACAAAGAGAGTGGCGCGCTGACTGTGGAAGAGAGTGCTGCGGTTCGGATAGTAAATACCGTTGTCAACATCGTGGCCTATCCGCATCTGGCTGTAAATGCCCAAAATGAATTTCATCGCATCCACCTTGTCGCTGATCCATACTTCCCGGATGTTATATGTTCCCTGAACGGAGTTGTTGACATCAATCGCAACATCGGAATATATCTTCTCATCGTCGGTATCGACAATCACCCTGGTAATCCGCATAACATCCTGCCCCGTGAATTCTCCTCTTTTCCCGGCCGCAAAAAGCGAATGATATGCATCAGTGATGGTTACAAGATCTACCGGGTTGTATTCCGGACTGGCGGCGTCGGCCTCGGAGATGGAATAGGCCTTCATCGAAGCGCGATACGAACTTTTGTTGAGATCATAGACCGCAGGCTTGTTCTGCGCCTGTGCGTATTCCGAGCCTTCTCCCCCATTGCCGACAGGCAGGCTGAGTTCCACGTTGATGAAGTACGGCGCGCTGCGCAGCACCTTGGCCTTGACTCCGTTGACGGTGGCGCTGATGCGCGTCTCATCGATGTAGTAATCGTTGTTCTTGAATATGTAGTCGGTGTCATACTTGCCCGACGGGTCTATCATGAACTGAAGCCGGACCTTGTAGGTGAATCCGTCCTTGAAGAACATATCGCCGCCTCTCCCGTCGCGGAAATCCCCAATCCAGTCGAGCGACTGCACCTTGATTCCCCCGGTCGGGGCGAGGTCACCGTATTCCGTCTTCGCGGAAATGAGCTGGTATTCCCTGGCGTCGAAGAGCGACACCCCCGGTGCCGGAACCGGAAGGGTGATGTCCACCGACTTGATTTTAGGCTTGCTCTGAGCAAGACCCTCCCAAGGCAGCAGCAGCGCCGCCGAAAGGAGCAGGAGTATCGTCTTTTTCATCATATAGAATTAAATTTACTCGACGAATATGAACCCTTTCGGAATTATGTATTCATTGTTGACATACTTGACCTGAAGCAGCGGACACTGCATAAACACCTCGGAATAGGTCTCCGTCAGGAAATTCTCCTTCAGAGCGGCATTGAGCTTGACAGTGGCGAGCGAATTGCAGCCGTTGAAGCAGAAGGAGTCGAATTCCTTGACATTGGAGAGGTCGAGCGAGGTGACACCGCAGCCTGAGAACGCCAGACTCCCGACTTTGGTCACGCTTGCGGGAACGTCCAGATTCTTGAGGCTCTTGCAGTCGCGGAACATATTCTGATAGATTTCGGTGAGATTCTCGGGGAGCTGCACTTCGGACAGCGCGCTGCAGCCTTCGAACATGCTGTAGCTCATCAGCCCGACACGCTGCGGGAGCTTGATGCTCCTAAGCGACGTGCATCTCTGGAAACATCCGTGAAGTTCTTCCATCGACTCGCCCTCGAAGGTGACTTTAGCCAGATTGGCGCAGTCCTGGAAGGCCGACCCCTGAATCCTCTTCACCGAAGCGGGAATCGTTATCTCCCTTATCGGAGTCCCCCTGAAGGCGGCGTTTGAAATCTCGATGAGCGTGGACGGAAGCTTGACGGACTTGATGGCGGAGTAGGAGAAAAGATCCGCCCGCATCTCGGTGACAGCGTATTTCCTGCCGCCAAAGTTGATATAATCCGGAATCACGACATCCTTGCCGTCAACCGCAACCTTTACGGCTTCGGAGATGAACGCGTGCTCGGAGCCGGCCTTCTTGCCGTTGTGCAGGACATATACCACCCCTCCGATGTCCACCGTACCGCCGGAAGCGTTCTCGTCTTCCACCGTTCCCGTCTGTCCGGGCACCGAGGTGGTGACTGACGCCTTGTCCGGAGTCGGAGTCCAGCCCGTGAGATCTTCGTTGATTGCATCCTTGAAGCCTCCATGGGCTTCGAAGTATTTTCTGGTGTCTTCGGTGATGAACCCGTCGAGGGCGAATATCGGCTCCAGCGATGAGCGGATGACGGTCTTGTACGCGTCGCTGCTCAGGATATTCGTTAGGTCGGCGTGATAACCGTTGATGACCCAGTTGTAGGTGTCGGTCATCGCATATTCGCTCCGAATCTCCGCCATCTTCTCCACCATTCCGTTGAGCGCATTCGCACGGGCTCCGAGTTCGGGCAGAACCTCCTCAATGTATCTCCAGTGGGCAGGGGTAAGATTCACGATATACCCGTCTTCCACCAGACCAAGGAGCAGGACGTATTCATCCACAAGGCTCTGATTGTCAAGAGTGTTTGCTCTAGGCTGATTTTCACGCCAGCTCACCTGGGCGTCCGCTTTTGCGGGCGGCATGGAAGGTTTTACGCTCCTTGTGCCGTATTCCGCCGGAACCGGATATCCTACCGGGGCGAGAAGGGCGCTGTGAGTTTCGGGCAGTCGGACCGTCGGGGAGTCGTCCTCGATATTCCGATTTCCGTCCGGGCCCAGCATCGCTTCGGCCTGCTTCTCGATTTCGCGGTCACGGGCGGAAGTCTTGCCGGAGGAGGATGATTTTTTCTTGGAAGATGAGCTCTTCGATTTGCCCTGTGTCTGCTGCTGGACAGCCTCTCCGACTTCCTGGATAATCTGCTCTTTGGCCTTCTGGCCGGCCGCCTCCGCCGCCTTCTTGAGCAAGCCCCCGAAGGACTGGGACGAAGCGCATGGCGCGGCGGCAAGAATGGCCAGAGCGAGAAGAAGTGTTGTTCGTGCGTTATTCATATTTATGGGATTTCAAACTCATTACAAAAATAACATTTTTTGTCAGAAATCCCACAGCAGCACGCATAGAGTCTTATCCCTTTCCGGTACGCACCCGTGTCGCGAGGCCTCCGGTGCCCGTCTCCTTGTAGAGGGACGGCAGGTCGTGGCCGGTCTGCTTCATCACGCTTACCACCTCATCGAACGAAACGCGGTGGAAACCGTCGGAAAAAGAAGCGTACAGATTGCAGTCAAGGGCCCTTGCGGCCGCCATCGCATTGCGTTCTATGCAGGGAATCTGCACGAGACCGCAGACGGGGTCGCAGGTCATCCCCAGATGATGCTCCAGACCCATCTCGGCTGCATATTCCACTTGCGAGGGAGTCCCTCCGAAGAGCTGGCAGATAGCTGCGGAAGCCATGGCGCAGGCCACTCCGACCTCGCCCTGACAGCCCACCTCCGCACCCGAGATGGAGGCGTTGGTCTTGACCACGTCGCCGAAGAGCCCGGCAGTGGCAAGAGCGTGGAGTATCCGCTTCTCGTTGAACGCATGCCCTCTCCAGATATGGTAGAGCACCCCCGGCACCACTCCGCTGGAGCCGCAGGTAGGTGCGGTCACCACCGTACCGCCGGAAGCGTTCTCTTCGCTAACCGCCAGCGCGTATGAGAACACGAGTCCCCGCGTCTGGAGATTGGCCTTGTAGCCGGAGACTTTTATATGATAGGTGGCCGCCTTGCGCGAAAGATGCAGGGGGCCCGGAAGCACGCCTTCATTGCTCAGCCCCGCTTCGACCGAAGCTTTCATCGCGTCCCACACCGTCTTGAGATAATCCCAGATATCCGCCCCTTCGCACTGCTCCACATACTCCCAGAAACTGCGCCCCGTGTCCCTGCACCACTGCATTATCTCGGAAACAGTATTGAGCGGATAGATGTCGGGGCCCTCGCCTATCAGAGAACCCTCGCCCTCGGAGAGCGTACCGCCGCCGACGCTGTAGACCGTCCAAGAGTCCGTGTCGCGGCCTTCGGAGTCACGCGAGACGAACTTCATCCCGTTGGGGTGATATGGAAGAAATATTTCCGGCTTCCATACAATCTCCACCGGCGTGCCGGCCAGAGGGTCGGAGGGAGTCCCGGCGGTCTTCAGGACATCGGTGATGGCGACATCGGTCAGATGCCCCCTCCCCGTGGCGGCGAGGCTGCCATAGAGCGTCACCCCGTAAGAGGCCGCCTCCGGATGTTTCGCGGCGAAGGAGAGCGCCGCCTTCTGCGGCCCCATCGTGTGGCTGCTCGAAGGCCCGCGCCCTATCTTATACAGCTCCTTGAGAGATTTCATACGGTTTACTGCGCCCTCCACTGCCTATAGACCTCGAAAGCCTGCTTGCGCTCGCCCTTCTCGGAGACGAGGCCCTTGCGGTTGTAGTCGTCCTGAATGCCTGGCAGGAAACGGCGCGGAGAGCGGAAATCCTTGAGTATCCAAGGGGTGACCCCGGAGAGCTCCGGTATGCGGTCAAGCATCGCAAGATTTTTCTCGAAAAGATAGGCCTGATACTCCTCGGTGAATCTCTCCGCCCGCTCGCCGTGCAGGCCGTACTTGGCACCTCCTCCCATCTCCGTGATGACAACCGGCTTCTCCACCGGGAAGGTCCACTTCAACCTGTCGCACTTGTCGGCGTCTCCGTCATACCAGCCCAGATATTGGTTGAAACTGATGATGTCCACATATCCCAGCAGCTCGTCCTGAACCGTGAGGGTGTTCTCGTCCAGATAATCCTTCTCCATCGCCGCGCTCACGAGCCGCGTCGGATCCAACTCCCTCGCCCTGTCGATAAGGGAGCGCAGGAAGTGCAGTCTCGCCTCCCCGTGAGGGGTCTCGTTGGCCATCGACCAGATGATGACTCCGGCCCTGTTGCGGTCGCGGGCAATCATGTCCTCAAGCTGATGCTGCGCATTGGCGTAAGTGTCTGGATTGGTCCAGTCGATGGTCCAATATACAGGTATCTCGTCCCAGAGCATGAAACCCATCTCCTCGGCAAGACGCACCATCTCCTCGTTGTGCGGATAGTGCGCAAGACGCAGGAAGTTGCAGCCAAGATCCTTGGCCCAGCCGAGCAGCTCGCGGTCATCCTTCGCTCCGACGGCACGCCCTCCCGGAGCGAACGGGGATTCCTCGTGGATGCAGACACCCTTGCAGAACACCGGCTCGCCGTTGAGCAGGATCCGCGTCCCGTCCACCTCGACGCTGCGGAAGCCGATGCGGTCCGAGACGGAATCGGTCTGAGAAGAAAGCTGCACAGCGTAGAGCTTCGGGCTCTCCGGAGACCAGCGCAGAGGCTGCACCGGGATCTCGAACTCAGCCCTGCCGGAAGCATCCGTAGCGGCGGTGGCGCTGATTCCGAGCTCGTCTATCCGGAGCGTGACTTCCTGGCGGAGCGCAGAGCCGTCAAGCTGCACCCATGCGCTGACGCCCTTGCCGTCCTCGGAAAGACCGACGCCGTAGTCCCTGATGAAAGTCTCCGGAACATCGACAAGATATACGCTGCGGGTGATGCCGCCGTAGTTCCACCAGTCCGAATTGATGGTCGGAACCCCTTCGCGGACGCGCTTGTTGTCCACCTTGACGATCACGGTGTTCGCCCCTTCTTTCAGACGGTCCGTCACTTCTATGTTGAACGGAGTGAATCCTCCGACATGCCTTGCCACCGCGTGGCCGTTCACGCCGACCACCGCCTCATAATTGGCAGCCCCGAAATACAGGAAGCTGCGGCGGCCCGGAGCGGGAGTGTGGTTGAACTTCTGCCGATACCACACCGTCCCCTCATACATATAGAGTTCCGGCCTCTGCGTGTTCCAGTCGCCCGGCACGCGCAGCGATGAGGCAGCATCGAAATCATATTCCACGAGCTTGGTGCGGTCATCGCTGAATTTCTCGTCCGCGAAGAAAGTCTTCTCGTCCGGCATCGGATTGCGCCTGTAATCATAGTACCCTGTCTCGTACTGATCCACGAAAGCCTTCCAGTCCCCATCCAGAGAGAGGGTCTGCCGCGAGGAAACGTTCTGAATCTGAGGATAAAGCCCGAAGCAGCCGTCATCGCCCCCGGCAAGATTCGACTCCTGCCTGCCGGACTGACAAGAAAGCGCGAGAAGAAGCGCCCCCGCAAAAAACATCATCTTTTTCATATTATGGAAATCATTTTTTCTGCCAGATATAGACCTTGTCCCCCCTGCGCAGACGGCCGTCGGGGCAGATGTCGGGCGATACGGCGACGGAGCAGCGCACCCCCTTGCCCGCAAGCTGCGCCGGTTTGAGATTGACCCTCATATCCTCAACCGTGAATTCCACCACCCCGGTGGTGGCGCCGACCGCCATGGCCCTGTCCCCCACGGAAAGAGGAGAGGACTCGACGGAAATCTCCGCCACCCCGATTCTGTCGAACCAGTTGGTCACCTTGCCGCAATAGACTTTCTTGAGAGTGGCCTGGGAGCCATAGACCGTGCTCCACTCTCCGAGACGCGCCCCCTGATAGTAGCCGTCCCAGAAGCCCCTGTTGAACACCTCCGAAAGCTCTTCCTTCAGGGAAGCGGCGAGCGCGGGGGTATATGTCCCGTCGCAGACCGCCTCGGCGGCACGGCTGTAGCAGGAGGCGCAGCGCTTCACATATTCCGCAGAGCGCGCCCGGCCCTCGATCTTGAACACCTTCACCCCGCTCTCAATGATGCGGTCCATGAATTCTATGGTACACAAGTCCTTGGGAGACATTATATACTTATTGTCTATGTTCAGCTTGTTGCCCGTCTCGAGATCGGTAACTTCATAACCCCGGCGGCACAGCTGAAAGCACGCGCCCCTGTTGGCTGAAGCCCCGTAGCTGTGGAGCGAGAGGTAGCACTTGCCGCTTATGGCCATGCAGAGCGCCCCGTGCGCGAACATCTCTATCCGCACCCTTTTCCCGGACGGGCCGCAGATATCGTCTTTCTGGATGCTGTCGTAGATATCCCGCACCTGGTTGAGATTGAGTTCGCGGGCGAGCACTACCACGTCGGCGAAGCGGGCATAGAAGCGCAGGGCCTCCACGTTGGAGATGGAAAGCTGGGTCGAGATATGCACCTCCATCCCGATGCTGCGGCAATATGCTATCGCCGCCATATCCGAGGCGATGACAGCGTCCACTCCTGCGTCGGCAGCGGCATCGAGGGTCTCCCGCATCGAAGGCAAATCCTCCTGATACAGGACGATGTTTAAAGTAAGGTAACTCTTCACCCCGGCTTCACGGCAGATGCGCACCACCTCGGAGAGATCGGAGGGAGAAAAATTATTGGCGGAGTGGCTGCGCATGTTGAGCTGTCCGACTCCGAAATACACGGAGTCCGCCCCGCCCTGTATGGCGGCATGCAGGCATTCGAAGTTGCCCGCAGGAGCCATTATTTCCAATTCGTTGCGTTTCACCACACAAAAATAAGACATTTTCATCAATTCTATGACCCTCAAAAAGAGAGGGACGATTTATTGTACCCTTATGACCGGATATTGTAAAATCAGGACCGCCCCGCGCCGGCACGCAAAAAAACATCAGTAAATTCACATTCGAAAAATTTAACGAAGCGAAGGCGCTTATGAGCCACACAAAAAGTAACTGGAAGAAAAGAGGAGCCGCACTGGTCATATCGCTTATGACCTTTTCGGGCTTCATCCGGGCGTATCCCGACAGCGGAAGAGCGACACCTGAGCAGCACTTTGTCTGCGACAAGGAAAAGAAATGCCCGCTGAAGCCGCATTCCCTCTCCCTGCAGGCCAACCTGCTGCGCTGGGCGACCCTCACCCCCGACCTGGGCGTAGAATGGGGCTTCAACGACAAGTGGAGCCTCGCCCTGAGCGGCAGCTACACTTCGTGGTCGTGGAATGGAAGCGAGCGCCGCCACGCCCTCTGGGAAGCAGCGCCGGAGCTGCGCTACCACATCGGGAACTATTATGTCGGGGCGATGTTGAAGGCGGGCTCATTCAATTATAAATTCAGCACGGACGGCAGGCAGGGAGACATCTTCGGAGGCGGCTTCACCGGAGGCTACAGGATGAAGATGGACGAGTCCCTCTCCCTTGACTTCTCGCTGGGCTTCGGCTGCCTGAGCGCCGACTACGAGAATTACACTCTCATCGACGGGGTCAGAATACGCTGCGGCGAGGATCACGCCAACTGGTGGGGCCCCATTTCGGCCGGAGTCACTTTGGTATGGACATTTTTTTAAGAGATGATGAAAAGAAAGACCTTATATGACGCGGTTCTTCTGTCGGCCGCCCTTGTCCTGCCCCTGAGCTCCTGCGTAAAGGACGAGCTTTTCAACACGCAGCACCCTGACAAGGGCGCGGTGCTTGTCACGGCGGACTTTTCCGAAAGGAGCAAAAACTGTACTCCCCCGGCGCAATACCGGATCCTTGTCGGGACACAAGAATGCATCGCACCATCGGAACAGGCCTACCGCTTCCCGTCACTCTTCGCCCCGGGGACATACACGGTCTCCGCTTGGAACGACTGTGAGGGAATCAGCGTCAGCGAAGAGAAACTGATAGTCAACGGCACTGCTCCCGGAGAAATCGAGTCCCTCCCGGGGTACCTCTTCTGCGCACGGCAGGAGATACTCGTCAGCCGGGACGACACCCTGAAAGTGAAGCTGCCTATGGTGCAGCGCACCCGGGATCTGCACTTCGAATTTTCACTCTCGGAAGGAGATCCGCAGCTGATAGAGAGCGTCACCGGCAGGCTTGAGGGAATCGCAGGAGAATTCGACCTCGCCTCGCAGAGCGTCACCGGCGAGGCTGCCGCCACCAGACTGACGTTCACCCTCAACGGCAGAACCCTGAGCAGCGATATCCGGGTGTTGGGAACTCTGGGCTCGACTCAGATGATGACCCTTGAGGTGAGTTTCCACGGCAGCGGGGAGACTCAGACCACCACCGTGGACATGAAAGGCCCGCTGTCGAAAATTCACGAATCGACGCTCATCGGGGTAGAGATCGACGGAGAGCTGGCCGTTCCGGTGGGAGCGGACATCTCGGCCGCCATCACGGGATGGACCGACATCGAGAAAGATCCGGCGGACGCGGTATAAATGAAAGCAACAAAAAACAGAGATAATGAAAACTCAACTTCTTCTTGCAACGTGCATCCTGCCGCTGACCCTGTTGGCGGGCTGCGAAAAAAAGAATGCTGACAACACGACGACGGACCCCGTGGCGCTGACCGCTTTCACCGCCGGCATACACGGCGCTGTGACAAGCCGCGCAAGTGCGGACGGAACAGCCTTCACGGAGGGTGACAAGGTCGGCCTCGTGCCCCTCAAGTCCGGCAAGATTGACGAGGCGCAGAACAACACGCCCTATGTCTATGACGGCTCGCAGTTCGCCGCGGCAGGCGATCCATACTGGTTCAGAGACAGAAACGACGTGACTTTCAACGCCTACTTCCCGTATCTGGAGGACATGAAGGGCAACATCGTCTCCATCGACACCCGGGCGTCAAGCCAGACTGCGGACGGGAGCGGCTGGAGACTCAACGACATCCTTTTCGCCTCCGCCACGACCAGTGTCGCCTCGCCCACCGTTTCATATACGGACGAGAGCGCTTTCAGGCACCAGCTGGCCAAGTTCACGCTCATTTTCAAGGCGGGAGACGGCTTCACCGACCTCTCACAGCTGCAGGAGTACACCATGGGGGTTCTCGTGATGGACGGAAGCTTCGACACTTCGGACGGCACGCTCGCTCTTGACGCAGACTCCAATCCTGCGGACATCACGATGAAACTCTCCGGAAGCACGGGAAAAAGTCTTGCCGCCACTTCTCTGATTCTGCTGCCTCAGGAGATTGAAGAAGGCAAGCTGTCGCTCTCGGTGACATACGACAATCAGAGATATGACACGACACTTTCCGTACCCGAAGGCCTGAAGGCCGGCAACCATTACACCTACAGGGTGACCCTGAACAGCACCGGACTGATTCCGAACAAGGCCGTGATCGTGGACTGGGAGGATGTGGACGGAGGCGATGCCGACGCCTGGATGCCGGACCAAATATAGAAAGGCTACATGAATATGAACACCAAGCTATATTTTGCCGCAGCGCTTGCGATAAGCCTCACCGCCTGCAGCAAAGGCAACGAACAGGGGAATCCCGCCGACGGAGCGGTTGCGGCAAGGGTCAGCGCCGGGATAGGCGGCGTACAGACACGTGCCTCGGGAAGTTCCTGGGAGCAGGGCGACAGCATAGGAATCTCCACCGTGGAAGGCACCGCAACCACTTACGCGAACATCCCCTACTCCTACAACGGCAGCGGATTCAAGGACGCGGGGACGGTCATCTACTTCCAAAGCGATGAGCAGGTCACTTTCAACGCATATTATCCGTTCGCGGGCACGTCCGGCACTCCTGCCGGCACGATAACGGCAACTACGAGGGCCGCCGACCAGAAGGCCACAGAATCTCAGCCGTCCATCGACTTCCTCTTCGCCTGCGGAGCCAAGGCCGACAAGTTCAAGCCGGCCGTGTCGTTCACCGACAAGTCCGCAGAGCAAGGCTCGGACAACTCCTTCAAGCACCGCATGAGCCAGATCACCCTGCGCCTGACGGAAGGCGACGACATGCTCTTTGAGGGCAAACTCAGTTCATACACGCTGAAGGGATTGGTTCTGGAAGGGTCTTTCAACACTCAGACAGGCATTGCGGCGACAAGTCCCGAGGGCGTGGAAGAAGATCTGACCATAGCCTTGAGCGATGCCGCCGCTTCTGCAAAGACCTATACCACCTCTCCGGTAATACTCTTCCCGCAAACACCCTCTCAAGGCAAAATAGGCCTTGAAATCATCGTGGAGGGACAGAGCTACAGAGCGAATCTCTCCCTGCAGGCACTGGAAGCGGGCAACAACTACATCTTCCCGGTGACGGTGCGCAAGACCGGCCTGAGCATAGGCGAGGTTGAAATCGACCTATGGACGGAAATAGTCGGCACACCGGCCGACGCCACAATGTAATGATATGACAAACAGCAAAATACCAGACAGCAATGAATAAGACTCTCTTCACCCGAATCCTGACACTCAGCGCCATAACAGCCACTCTGGCATCGGCATCCTGCACCAAGAGCGAAAACTCCGTTCCCGACGGGCCTCTGGAACTGCGGCTTACAAGCGCGATAGAAATCGAGACGCGCGCAGAAGGCGACGGCACCCAGGCCACGCAGATCGCCTCCGGAGAAAAGGTATACGTCTGGGTGTCGGACGATACGACCAAAGAATCACTCTATGCAAAAAACGAACTGACATCCGGAGCTGACGGCTCCCTTGGCGGAGGGGATGCCATGTATTACCCGCAGACGGGCAATGGGGTGGATGTCAGTGCGTTCCACGGAATATTCAATTTCGGCGAGGACAAAACCCTGCCGGAGTCCGTCGGCTTCTCCGTAGAGAAAGACCAGAGCAAGGCCGGAAGCGCCTACACCAACTCCGACCTTCTCTATGCCTGCCGGAACGCCAGGCGTTCAAGTTCGGCGGTCTCACTCAAGTTCTACCACATGCTTTCCAAGCTGGAGCTGAACATCAGCAAAAGCTCCGAGCTTACAGATGACATTGCAGGCGTCACCTTGGATGGAGTCGTCCTTGACGGCACGTTCTCGCCCCTATCTTCCTCCGACATAAGCGATGATACAAAGCGTGCCGAAAGCATCTCTGCGGGGTCTTCCACCGCTGACATGAGCCTTGGAACCTCAGAGAAAAACGAGGCCATCGTCGTCCCTCAGAGTCTTGGCGGCAAGACCCTCACGTTCACCCTCAAGAGCGGCGGAAAACTTATCTATACCTTCCCCGCCGGAGCAGCCTTCGAGAGCGGGAAGAAGCATATCTACACCGTGACCCTCAAGCTCACCGGAGTAAGCATCAAGTCTGAAATAGCGGACTGGGGCACGGGCGGCTCCAACAGCGGCGACGCCATGATGCAGTAGCGGCGATTCTATCGTGGATTATATGGAGCCACCTTTATCTCTTTGACAAACGGCTCCGCGAATCCCTCCACATACACGATTACCCGGGCGAGGCCTGGTTCGGATGTTGACTGCACCCGGATCAGGCCTTCTCCGAAGTACGTATCCAGTTCCACGCTGCGCCAGGAGCCTTCCCTTCGCATGTCCCCGGTCTCCACTCCGAGGAGCCTCAGCGGGCCCGAGGTCTCGACACGGAAACGCCTCGGCTCCATCTGCTGAAGACGGCCCAGACTGTCCACAAGGCTCAGCCGTATATGCGACACGGTCAAAGAAGTGCTGCCACGAGCACTGAAATCGCCGGGAACCGGCTCCAGAGAGTCATAATCGGCAACAAGCCTGACATCCGCCACGGGCCCATGATTGACAAGAGAATCGCGCAGAACCTCCTTGCCGTCCTTGAATCCTACGGCCAGAACCTTGCCGCGCGTGGACGGAAGCTGAACAGTGATGCAATGGTCGCTATAGTCAGAGGTGACACGGGTCTTGAGCGGCATCTGAGGATTGCTCCAAGTCGGGATGTAGAACTTTACGGAGTCACAGGTCGTATAGCAGCGGACTTCCACGCAGCGGGCATCCTCATAAGGTAGATCCCAAGTGTCAGCCATCGGCGGATACTGCCAGTGATCCTTGCCGGCCGGCTGGTCAAAGCAGTTGTCCCGAACCAGAAGCTTGAGGTAAACCTTCTCCGGAGTCCAGGCCGGATGATAGTAGGCGGCCTGCGGCTTCTCTTTCAGCGTGATGTCGAAGGGCGACGCACACCAGCCCTTGGCCGGCCACGGTGCGGACTCCCCCAGATAGTCTATGCCCGCCCAGACAAAAGAGCCTGCGATGAACGGATTGTCTTCCACGAAATTCCACGGATTCAGCTCCACGAAATCCCTGACATTGTCCTCCCTCAGCCCGGAATAATACGGGAAGGCCTCCGAGACGAGCATCTTCCGCTCCGGATGGCGGAGATGGTCTTTGAGCATTCGCGGCTCAAGATAGTTGTAGCCGACGATGTCTGTGACATCTCCGAACTTGTCGGCGAATCCGCTCTGGCAGGCGACCATGGTCGGCCGCGTCGGATCCAGAGCCTTCACGATTCCGTGAAGCGTGCGCGCTCTCTCCACTCCTTCATCGCCGGTCAGCAAAGCTTCGGTGACCTCATTGCCGATGCTCCAGATGATAATTGACGGGTGGTTACGATCCCGGAGAACCATATCCGTGATATCCTGACGGGCGCTGATGTCGAATGAAGCCTCATAATAGCCTGATTTCCACTTGTCGAAGGCCTCGTCAATCACGAGAAAGCCGAGCGAGTCGCAAAAATCCAGAAACACGGGAGAAGGAGGATTGTGCGAAGAGCGTACGGCATTGCAGCCGATTGATTTAAGACCCTTCAAGCGCCTCAGCCACACTTCGTCCGGCACCGCTACGCCCAGACTGCCCACATCCTGATGAAGGCAGACTCCCTTGAGCTTCATGTTGACGCCGTTGAGAAAGAAGCCGCTGTCAGCCTCGAAACGGGCTTCGCGGAAACCGAAACGCGTCTCCCGTTCGTCTGAGAGTTTGCCCGCCCCGTCATAAAGTGCGGATTTGAGAGTGTACAGGACAGGAGAATCGGGACTCCAGAGCCGCGGACTCTCGACTTTCAGGGAGGAGCCGCCGCCTTGGGCTATCCGCTCCCCTTCCGGGCTGAACAACGTATGTTCCAGCCTGTAACGCCTGCCTCCGTCAATCTCCGCGAGAATCTCCACGTTGCCGTCCGTCGAAGGTTTCACCCAGAGCCCGTTGTGCCTGAAGTGCACGCGTCCGGATGTCTTGAGGTATACGTGACGATAGATGCCGGCCCCCGTGTACCAGCGGGACTGCTGCTCCATATCGACGAAGACGGCCATGCGGTTCACCCCGTTTCTCTTAAGATGGCGGGAGATGTCAAAAGTAAAATCCGTGTAGCCGTAGATATGCCTTCCAAGTTCACGGCCGTTGAGATATACCGTGGCATTGTGGTACACTCCGTCGAATACTATGCTTATCCTCTCCGCGTCCGCGATGGCTGCGGGGAGAGTGAACTCCTTGACATACAAGCCGAGTCCGCCGGGCAGATAGCCCGCAGCCTTGCCTATCCGCTCATCGAAGGGAAGTTCCACGCTCCAGTCGTGCGGAATCTGCACGGGACGGAATCCGTCCTCTCCGGATGATTTGATCAGAGTCTCCGCCTCCTCCCTTGAAGAGCAGAGATGGAACGACCAGCCGTTGTCGAACGTATATTCCGCTCCGGGCCCCTGCTGCGGCGCGGCGGCAGAAGGCCACGCCAAGGCGAGCATCACTGCCGCCAGTACGCTGATTTTTCGCATTTTTCTAAAATTTTCAGAGTGTTATCCTTACGATATGGTCTCCGGCCTCATATTCGGCCGGGGCGCTGCCGTCCGGCAGTGAAACCGTGGCGCTGCTTCCCTGCGGGATGCTGAACTTCCACTCCCAGATGTCGCCGTCATACCTCCACTCGCTCCTGATAAGACCGGAAACTGACCTGTACTCCGCCTTGAGATGACCCAGCCGGCGGTCAGGAACCGGCTTCATGATGATATGTCTGAATCCCGGCTCCGCCGTGTCGGCCTCAATGCCGGCAGCCGTGTTCCAGAGCCACTCGCACACGCAGCCGTAGGCGTAATGGTTGAAGCTGTTCATCTCCTTCGGGCCCATCCCGTCGCTGATGGTGTAGCTGTTCCAGCGTTCCCAGATGGTGGTCGCCCCGTTGTCCACGGAGTACAGCCAGCTCGGGTTCTTCCTCTGGAAGAGAAGTTCATAGGCGATGTCAGTCATCCCGTTGTCGGACAGGGTCGACATCAGAATCGACGTGCCGAGAAAGCCGGTCTGCAGGCAGTTGCCGTGGTCGGAGAAGTTCTTGCGCAGACGGGAAATCATATTCTCCCGGGCCTTTCCGTCCACAAGCGAGTTTTTCAGGGCGAAGAGGGCCGGGGTCTGCATGGTGTTGAGAATGGCCGTCTTGAAATTGCCCTCGCCGTCGAGGAAGCGCGATTTGAGATACTCCCGGGCGCTTTTTGCCATCGCTTCGTATTCATCTGAGGGACGGGAGACGGCCCTTGCCATGTCCGCCATCATCTGCGCATCCATCGCCCAGTAGCAGGCTCCGAGGTAATTCCAGTATTCCACGGCCTCCTTTCTCAATTTGCTCTTGCCGTCCTCGTAAATCCCCTGTCCGCGGCTTTCGAGCGGCTCATAGCTGAGCCAGTCGCCCCACTGGTAGTTGCCGTTCTCCCCGCTCAGGGCGCGGTGGTCGTAGCGATTGTCGTTTACGTGGCGCATGTATTTGTCCATCGACTCCCAGTTCTCCTCGATGATGCTCTTGTCGTCGAACTGCCTCCAGATCACCCACGGCACGATAACTCCGGCATCGGCCCAGCCGAGCCTCATCATCTCGCGGCTGCTCGCTCCGTATTGGGCCAGCGGAGCCACTCCCGGATATGCTCCGGTCGGGGACTGGGTGTCGCGCAGGTCACGGGTCCACTTGTGGAAGAAGCTGTCCGTGTTGGCAAAAAACGCCCCGGTCTCGGCGAACACCTGAGTGTCGGCGGTCCAGCCGAGCCGCTCGTTGCGCTGCGGGCAATCGGTAGGAACGGAGAGATAGTTGGATCTCTCTCCCCAGAGAGTATTGGAAATCAACTTATTGACAAGTTCGTTACCGGTCGTGATGCTTCCGCTTTCCATTTCCTTGGTGATTGAACTTACAGGCAGAGTCTTGACCGAGCGTATCTTGACCCGGGCACTTGAGCTCACCGAAGCATAGCGATAGCCGAAAAAGGTGCAGGACGGATGATAAGTCACATAGCCTTTCTGCGCTCCGAAGGTATAGATCAGCCTCATCCCCGTATCCGGAGTGCGGAGATTGGTGCGGTGAACGCTCCCTTCCGGGCCGTCCATGCCGCGGCTGAGCGCACCGTTGCCGTCATTGAGAAGCTCGGCAGGCAGGAAAGTGAGCACCGCTCCCTCCGGGGCGGAAAATTCGAATTCCGGCACGCCGGCGCAGTTCTGCCCGAAGTCAAGCACAAGATTTTCTCCCGGAAGAATGCTCATCTCCTCGCCCGGAGCGTATGTCCTGGCGATGACCACCTTGCCATATTCCCTCTCCCCGGCGTTCTCGACATCCTTCCAGACGTAGGCCTGCTGAGAAGAAAGGGAGAGGTCGCGACGAAAATAGACTTCCGCTCCGTCGGAGGGGACAATAGAGCCGGAGAACTCGGTGTTGAGTTCCGGGACGGAGAGCTTTTCCGGGGTAAGATAGCCCTGCGCTATGCGGGCGTCGTATTCCTCCCCGTCGAATATCGCGGCATGCGTGACAGGACCGGCCACGCCGGCTTTCCACCCTGTGCGGTCCGTTCCGAAGACCTCCGAGCTTCCGTCCGAATAAGTAAGCTTCAGTACTCCCCTGAACGCCGGCTTCCGTCCCACCATCCCCTCGTGGTTCTTCGGAGTGACTATCTTGTCCGCCCACCAGCCGGGAGTGAGCTGCGCGGAAAGCTGATTGACCTCGCCTTTTCCCTTCCGGAAGGCGTCGGTCAAATCGTAGGTGAAGGAGAGCTTGGTCTTGGCATAGTGGGTGAAACCCGGTTTGAGGATTTCCTCCCCCACTTCACGGCCGTTAAGAAATATGCGATATACTCCGAGTCCGCTCGTCATCCAGACGGCCGAGGCGACTTTTTTCTCATTGGTCACTTCACCGACGAACCAGCTTGCGCCGTCGGCTGCCCGCTCCGTAACTCCGTTGGTGACAATGTGTTCCGCTACGGGAGCGTCAGCGGCGGAAATCCATTCGGAACTCGCCCACAGCGAAGCGTCAAGCGCGTCAGTGCGCGTTCCAACGTTTGTCTTTTCGTCCGCAGTGCAGGCGGACAGGGCCAGAAGGGCGGAAGCCGCGGCGACCCATAGCAAGTGTCTTTTCATTATGTGATGGTTATTTAAGACAAAGCTAATCATTATCGGCCTTACGGCCAAATTGTCGCCGGGCTTTTTTCCCTTCCCGTCAGAATGAGAACTTGTAGCCGACGCTCAGGGTGAAGTCAGTCGAGTCTTCCCAGCCGTAGGACTTGAGCTTGGTGCCGGATTTGTTCGTATCTATCTCAAGTTCGTTGTTGTAATTGTACATCAGCGTGAAATCCAGGCCGTGCCGCTTCGAGAGATTCCACTCCAGACCGACGGCGCCGCGCACGCGGTTGACGTAGGCATGGCCGTAGTCCAGAAACTCATAGCCGGACCACGAGTCGTCGGCGCTGTTATAGGTGGCGCTGCATCGCGGAGCATTGAAGATGTTGCGAAGTTCAACGTAGGCGTACGGCTCGAAAGCCTTGAAACCGCGATACTTGGCCATCAGCCTCGACTTGAGGTTCAAAGGGTTGGGCACTTCCTGGAAGTGATTGACATCGTAGGCTTTGTGGCTGAGCTGCAGGCTTTCGCGAAGTGAGAAGCGCCAATCGCCCGCATCCACGCTGCCGGTCAGCCCGACTGAAAACCTGTGACGCGGTTTCAGCTCTCCGGAGGAGGCTCCATAGTGGCCGATGTATGTGTAGTCCATCGCCGCCTTGAGGTGCTTGTTCAGCTTGTATGATGCTCCGAGGGTGAACTGATTGCGCTCGACCCCGGAGAAAGAGTCCTGCATGCGGAGCTGATATTCGGCGTTCAGATGCAGCCCTTTGGCCAGCTTCCAGTCCAGCTCTATGCCAGTGCGGCCGTTGATCTCCTGTGCCGAGGCCTGCCCGCACGCCAGAGCGAGCAGCGCCACCGCGGCCCCGGCCGCCTTCAGAGATATGTTCATAATGCTCATAAATTCTGATTTTCAATAAATTGTTTGTTTCTTACAATCGAGTGAAGCCCCGCATCGGAGGTCGAGTCGCTGTTGTAATAGACCTTAATATAGGCGGAATCTTTGAGAAAGTCAATATTTCCGACCGAAATATCCAGAGCTTTTATTCCGCAGCGCTCCTCTATATCCTTGAAGAGCTCGTCCCGACGCTCCGGCACTATCAGGTCGACGCGGTCGTACAGGATGATCTTCGAGTCGGATTTACGAAGGCTGCGGCTGCTTTCCAATATCCATATGAGGACAATCGCAAGAGCATTGGCCGACACTGCCACAAGCAGGTCGCCGGCTCCGAGGGCATAGTGGGCCGTGTTCTCCGCAATGCCGACTATCCTGAACAGCGGGGTGAGGCCGTTGACAGCGGCGAGCGCTATTATCACGAAGAGGTAGGTCATCTCACGGATCGGCACGGTCTCGGTCCTGTAGCGGATCACCCCGAAGATGGCGAACAGTCCGAGCGTGAGACCTACGCCCACGTCCACCCTGCTCATCGCATAGAGCAGGAGCAGCATCGCCGAGGAGAACGCCAGGAATGTGAAGACATATTCCTTGCTGCGGCTTTTAGGATAATACAGCAGTTTGACTATCACCCAGCAGGACAGCAGGTTGAGAAAGAATCTCAGAGAGAGTTCCGAAAAACTCTGCGCGGTGCTCATCACCGGGTCGGACAGAGTCTGGATTCCAAGCAGCTCGCTTTCGTCTAAAGCGGACGGAGTAAAGTCGGATTGTAGCATTTGATATAAAAATTTTTGTTCAATTTGTCTATATACCTGATTTTTTCTTTAAACCTGCCGGCAACCACAGCGGAGCCTGTGAGGGCGGTGCCTATGCAGTATTTGCTGACCCTGAAAGGCTTGACCCTGCGGCTGAGCAGAATCTCCTTCATCTCGCTGCGGAGTCGCCCGTCCTGTTTGAGTTCTATGATTACGGCCTCCCCCAAATCGGCGGAAGTCCCGGTCCTCAAGTTTCTGAAGCACACGGAGGTATCTATTGTGAGACGTTCCGTCAAAGCTTTGTCCACTAGGGTGATCCGACTGAAGGAGGTCTCAAGGGAGGGGGAAATCCCGCATCCGTCATAGTCCGAATGAGAGGACAACCAGAGACAGGCCGACGGGTCGCCTCTGAAGTCCCCGAATTCGTCCTCAGACAGCTCGATGCGCTTCTTGCGCGTTCTCGAATGGTTGTTCTTTTTCTTGACTTCGAGAAAACACTGCCCCGAAGCGAGGTAGAGCCTGGTCCTTACCTTCTGGCGGACGAGTTTACCCCGGCGGTGATCCGTGTACATCCTCAGGTCTGCGGTGTCGAAATATATGCTGTCATATCTCTGGGCCCGCTCCCCGCAGGTCTCGAACACCATATATCCGCTCTCGAGCGCATCGCGGAGGATATCCTTGAGCATCAGGCTGTCGGTGACATACTTGGTGTCTATCCGGTTCATCAGCCGGATGGAATCCATCCGCTCAAGGGTAATCGTTTTGAAGCGCTCCAGAAGGAGCTCCCCGTCAGTCTCCGGAGGCTGCATAGGAGTATTCATACAACTTGCATTTTTTGAGCTTCCCCTTTGCGTTATAGACATATTCAGTCTTTTTGCGCCCCAGTTCGTTGAATTCGAACTTGCGGATATTGTCAAGTTTGTTCGAGCTGTCGTAAATCAGCACCCGCTGCAGCACCCCGTCCGGGGAATATTCATATTTCTTGCGCCATTTCTGGCCCTTGCTGTCGTATTCCGCCTCTTCGATCTTTTTTCCGTGCTCATTGTAGATTGTCAGATGATCGAGGATTTTCTGGTTCGTACCCGCATCTATGTTCCATTCCCTCACGGTCAGGTTGCTTTTTTCCTGCGCCGTCGCGTTCACAGAGCAAATGGCCAGGACGAGCAGCAACAATATTTTTGTTTTCATCTCGAATTAAAAGCTGTTTTTGTCCACTATCTTCCTCCCGGATTTCCGCCCCCGCCGGGGTTACCGCCACCGGGATTGCCTCCATCCGAACCGCCGCCCTGGGCGCTCATCGAGGCCGTGAGGGTCGTGCTGCCCGAAGAAGTCTTCAGGGTGTAGCTGCTCCCGCTGACAAGGCTCGGATGTGATATCACGATTCCGCTGCCGCCCTTGCCCGGAGAGGTGAATTCGAGCAGCAGGGTATCCCCGTCGTAGAGTGAATATGCCGTATTTGCCGTCCAGCTGGTCACATTGAGCACCGCCTGGCTTATGCTGGCTCCGGACTCCACTCCCCCGAACGCGAGCAGGGTGCTGCCGCTGATGTAGAGCTGGTGTCTTTCTTCCGTGTTGGCGTCCAGCGCGACCTCCGGAGAACCGCAGCCGACGGCATAGATATAACCGTCCTTGACGTACATGTCGCCGTTGGCGTCCAGACCGTCATTGCCGCTGGAGAATGCATAGACCTTGCCTCCGCTGATTGTCATGTCCGAACCGGAGTTGACGGCGTCGTCGCTCGAGGTGGCGCTGACGCTGCCGGAGCTGATCGTTATAGTCCCCTTCGCCTCTATGCCCTCGTGGGATGCGCTGTACGCTTCGACGTCGGCCCCGTCAAAATAGAGATTTCCCTCGAACTTGATTCCTTTGGACGATTTGGACTCGGAAGAACCGCCGCCCCAAAGCGAAGAACTGCTTCCGTAGTTGGCTCCGGATGCGGTGACCTTGACGGTTCCGGCGTTGAAGTGTCCGTCGCCGTCGCAGCTTATGCCCTTGCAGCCCTTTCCGCTGACGTTCACCACAAGGCTCCCGCCGTCAATGACGAAGGATTCATCGGCCTTGATTCCGGCCGCTCCCGTAAGCTCTCCGTCAAGAGTCCCTGCGGAGCTGGTGGAAACTATCGTCACGGCTCCGCCGCTTTGGGAGAAAGCGCCGTCGGTGGAAATTCCCTTCTTGCCTGTCGCTGAAACAGTTATATTTAATGTTCCCCCACTGACGCTCACTTTTTCGCTGCCCCTGATTCCGTGTCCTCCGCTAGAGTTGACGCTGATTGAAACTCCGTCGCGAACTGTCACGTAGTCGTCGCTCGTGATTCCGGCCTTGCCGCTCGCGCTGACGCTCAGGCTCCCGTCCCCGCTGAAAATGAGCTGCCCTTCGCTGAAGAACGCAGCCTTCATATCTTCGTCGGATGTCTGGTCCGGATAGTCTCCGGAAGAGTTGACTGCGCCGTCCGCGAGATAATTCTCCCCGCTCAGAACGACCGAAGTGGCCTTGTGGCTCTGGTTGTTGATGGCCGCGCCGTCAGGATTCTTAAGACTCAGGCCATTAAGTTCAATCACCTGCTTGGCTGAGCTGTAGAGTTTGAAATATCCGTCGGAGGAGCTTCCGCTGAGTTCGTAGGTGATGAGGGCCTCGGAAGGGTTGTTCGCCGTCACGTCGCAGCCGCTGACGGTCACGATGCCGGACGGATCCCCGCTTACAGTCGCGCCGCTTTCAGAGAAGACGATGCTGATGACCCCGTCTGTCACGATGACTTCTTCTTCCTCTTCTTCGGTCGCTTCATCGACGATGTCGATAAGGTTCCCGCTGCAGGAAGAAAGAATCAACAAAAATGCAAGATAAGAGCGTTTCATAATTCTTAACGTTTTTTGATTTCGAGGCAAAGATAAGGCCGAAGTCGCCCGAAGGCGTTTTTTTTCAGCCAACGGGCGGATTTCTTCAACCAAGCGGGCGGAGGTATTCCGGACATTGTTGTAATTTTGCACAAAAGAAAAAGCATCAATGATGCAGGGCAAAAGACATATGGAACCTAAGGCCGTGGCCGTCAAGGCGGGGCTCTGGGCGGTGATTTTCCTGCTTGAGGCCCTGCTGGCCTGGTGGGAGTCGGCTCCCGTGGCAACGCTTGACTTCGGAGAGCATTTCGTGCACAAGTTCCTGCTTCCGACCCTGCCGTTCACACTGCTTTTCGCCGTTCACGACCTGCTGCTCGCACCGATGCTGATCCGCCGCAAGAGGCTTATCCCATATATATTGTGCACTGTGGTCGCGCTGGGTTTTTTCTCTTTTGCTGTCCTGAATTCCGAAAAATCGCCGGAGAGAAGACCGGAGACGATGGAGCTGCCAGGTCAGATGCCGCCCCCGCCGCAGCGCGGCTTCATGGAAGAGCCCCGGTATCCCGATCCGGGCAGAGAACCCGCCAAAGGCGAGGCCAGCAAGATTCTTATCGCGCTCATGATGCTCGGAGTCAACCTCGGGGCGGAATATTACAGGAATTATTCCCTCGAAAAAAAGCGCCTCGAAGATCTGGAGAGGGAAAACCTCCGCTACAGGCTTGAATATCTGCGATATCAGATCAACCCACACTTTTTCATGAACACTCTCAACAACATCCACGCACTGGTGGATGACTCGCCCGAGAAGGCGAAAGAGAGCATCGTGGAACTGTCCCGTCTGATGCGGCACGTCCTATACGAGAACAGCGGCCCGACCGTCGCCCTCGCCAAGGAGCTTGACTTCCTGCGGCACTACCTGTACCTGATGCGCCTGCGCTATACTGACAACGTCCGGATAGAGTATTCATTTCCGGAGGATGACGGCGGGATTCAAGTGCCTCCGCTCCTGATGGCGACCATCGCCGAGAACGCCTTCAAGCACGGGGTGAGCTACAAGTCGGAGAGCTACATCCGTCTGAGCGTCGTTCCGGATTCCGGCAAACTCATATTCCGCTGCGCGAACAGCCTCAAGACGGAAGCGGACGGCCGCGCAGACGGAGGGATAGGCCTGGACAACATCCGGAAAAGACTTTCCCTGCTCTACGGGGAGAATTTTGTCCTGCACATCGACAAGTCCTCCAGCGAGTATGAACTGCTGATGGTGTTTCCTTCAAAACCGCTTCCGCTATGTTAAGAGTGATTGCCGCGGACGATGAGCCGCTGTCTCTCGGACAAATCGAGAAATATATTTCCAAAGTCCCCTTCCTGTCGCTCACCGCGACCTGCACCAGCGCCTTCGAGGCCCGCGAAGTCCTCGAAAGGGACGGCGCGGATGCGATGTTTCTCGACATCAACATGCCCGACCTTTCCGGGATGGACCTGATTCGGAGCCTGAAGCACCCGCCGCTCGTAGTATTCACCACCGCCTATTCCGAATACGCCGTTGAGGGCTTCAAGGTGGATGCCGTGGACTATCTGCTTAAACCTTTCAGCTTGAGTGAATTCGTCGCCTCCGCCGAGAAACTGCTCTCCCGCTTCGAACTGATTCAGGCCGCCTCCGGGTCCGCCGCCTCGGCAGGATCCGTCTTCTTCAAAGCCGACCACAAGATCATCAGGGTTGAAGTCTCGGACATAAGCTATGTCGAGGGGATGAACGAGTACCTTAAAATCTATCTTTCCGGAGAGAAGTCGCCAAAAGTCGTGCTGATGAGCTTCTCCAAGCTTCTCGAGAAACTCCCTGCCTCCAGCTTCGTCCGCGTCCACCGCTCCTACGTTATCAATCTCGCCAAGGTCGCCGAGGTAAGCGCCGGCACGATCCTGATGAGCGACGGCAAAATCATCCCCATCGGAGACAGCTACCGCGCCGCCCTGATGAATCTCCTTTAATCAGCGGCCATTCCCACGGACCCGCCGTTCATCGCAATCCTGGCCTGGAGTTCCCAGGTGCGGAGACGGTCTTTGTAGAGATTGTTGGCGTTGGTCTTCTCGATGGAGAGAGCGGCGTCTGAATTGTCGTCCCAGCGGCGGCAGTCATAGAGCACGTCCCAGATGCGGCCTATCTGATATTCGCGGCTGATGCGCAGCGCCACGGCATAATCCTCGCCGTATTTGGTCGTCGGGAAGTTGATTTCCCGCAGCAGCGGAGTCCAGAATCCTCGCGGAGCTCCCAGGCCGTTGATGCGCAGGGCGTTGTTGCGCCCGTTCCCGGGTGTCCATTCGCGGTGGTCTATCACTCCCGGAGGCAGCGGGTTGAGATTGATGTCGGTGAGGCGGTAGGAGCCTATCACCATAGCGCAGTTCTGCTCGCGGAACGCCTCCACGAACTTGCGTACAGTGTCCGGGCCGGAATATACGTCGTCCGAGTCGAGCTGCAGCGCGAAGCGGCCGCACTCCGGATGATGGACTGCGGCGTTCCAGTTGCCGCCTATGGCGTGGTAGCTCTTGTCCTGGGCTATGTAGACGAGCCGCGGGTCATCGAAAGAGCGTATGACCTCCTGAGTCCCGTCGGTCGAGTTGTCATCGACGACAATCACGTTATACTTGAAAGGTGCCTCCTGGCTCAGCGCCGAGCGTATGGCATCCCCTATGGTGCGCACCCGGTTGCGGCACGGTATCACCACCGAAACTTCGTACTCGAACTCGCCGCCCTCCGAGAGGTCCACCGGCCTGAATTCCGGCTTCAGGTAGCCCCCTACGGCCTTGAGATGCTCTGTGCACGCCTGCTCCATCTCGACCTGCACGGCCCTGTTGCGCGGGTCCACGTAGTCGAAGAGCTTCTCTCCCGACTTGCGGGTGTCGAGGACCAGCTCGTAATATAGAAATTCGTTGATATGCACGAGACTGCCTTTCTGCGAGACCTTGAGCCTCAAGTCATAAAGCCCCGCATATTCATATTCCCTGTCCATTCTCGACACCGCCTCGCGGAGAGCGTCGCCCCGGTAGAGCTGCACCCCTCCGAAGTCGAAATCGTCCCTCAGCGCCCCCTGCTGGCAGTCAATCACCGGATAAGGCCGGACTTCCCCGTCAATGGAGGAGAAATGGTCGGAATATACCATCGCCGCCCCGCTGTCGGAAGCGACCTGCATCATGCGCTCAAGTCCGAAATTCACCCATTTGAGTTCCGCGGGCCCGGTGTAAATGAGGATAAAGTCTGAAGTGCACCCTGCGGCAATCTCCCGGATGCGTGATGTGGAAATCCGCGAAGGAATATCGAATCTGCTGACTGTCATAGGGGCAAAAGTAAGAAAAAAAACACTACATTTGTAGATGCAGACACCCAATATGGAACGGAAACTTGTAATAATCCCGACCTACAACGAGATCGAGAACATATCCGGAATCATCAGAGCCGTACTCGGACTTGAGGGGGAGTACCATATCCTCGTCATCGACGACGGTTCGCCGGACGGCACCGCAGCAGCGGTGAAAGAACTGCAGGCTCTCTTTCCCGAGAGGCTGCATCTTATGGAAAGGGAGGGCAAGCTCGGCCTGGGCACGGCTTATGTGGCGGGCTTCAAATGGGCGCTGGAGCGCGATTACGACTATATCTTCGAGATGGATGCCGACTTCTCCCACAATCCCGCCGACCTCCCGCGGCTGCTCCGGCCCTGCGCCGAAGGCAAGGCGGACATGTCCGTAGGATCGCGCTACTGCGACGGCATCAATGTCGTGAACTGGCCGATTTCGCGCATTCTCATCTCCTACTGCGCCTCCATCTATGTGCGCACCGTACTCGGATTCCGAATCTACGACAGCACCGCCGGTTTCGTCTGCTACTCGCGCAAGGTACTGGAAACCATCAATCTGGATGAAGTCAGAATGAAGGGCTACGGCTTCCAGATCGAGCTGAAATACTCCGCCCGCAAACTCGGATTCAGAATAGCCGAAGTGCCGGTGATCTTCGTGAACCGCAAGGAAGGCACTTCCAAAATGTCGGGAAGCATTTTCGGAGAAGCCTTCTGGGGCGTACTCGCCCTGAGGTTCAGAAAAATCACGCCGAAGCAATGAAAGAACTCTATATCAACCATATAGCCGAGCTGCTGGAGTTGAAGCCCTGGCAGGTTGAGAACTGCGTGGAGATGTTCGCCGACGGCGACACCATCCCCTTCATCAGCCGCTACCGCAAGGAAAAGACCGGCGGAATGGACGATGCCCAGGTGGCCGAAGTCCGTCACTGGACGGATGTGTTCGAGGAGATGGAGAAGCGCAAGGAGACCATACTCAAGACTATAGGAGAAGCCGGAGCGCTCAGCGGAGAACTCCGCGCAAAGATTGAGGGAAGCCTGAGTTCCACCGAACTGGAGGACATCTATCTTCCGTTCCGCCCCAAACGGCGCACAAGGGCCACCGCAGCCAGAGAGCTCGGGCTCGAACCGCTGGCGGACCTTATGTGGAACGTCCGCACCCGCGATCCGGAAGCCGATGCCAGAAAGTTCCTCGGCGACAAGGTTCCGGACACCGCTGCGGCCCTCGCCGGTGCGCGCGACATAGTGGCCGAAAGGCTCAGCGAGACCGCGAAGATACGGGAGAATCTCCGCAGCATCTTCCGCTCCAGAAGAGTGTGCGCTTCCGTCACCAAGACCGGGCGCGACTCTGCCGAAGCTTCCAAATACCGGAGCTACTTCGACTTCAAGATGCCTCTCGGCCGTATCCCGTCCCACAATCTGCTCGCCATACTGAGGGCGGAGGGCGAGGGCTTTCTCAGCGTGGGGATAGATGCCGATCCTGAGAAATGCGCCGCCAAGATATACTACGACTTCTGTCAGGAACATTCCTACCCTTCGGGGGCTCTTGCGGACCAGATCAGGGAAGCCGTGGCCGACTCCTACAAACGCCTGCTGGAACCTTCCATCTGTGGAGAGGTCCTCAGGGAAGCCAAGCGCAAGGCCGATATCGAGAGCATACGCGTTTTCGGCGAGAATCTCAGGCAGCTGCTGCTCGGGGCTCCGGTCGGACAGAAGCGCACCATGGCCATTGACCCGGGCTTTCGCAACGGCTGCAAGACAGCCTGCCTTGACGAGCAGGGCAACCTGCTGTATCACACGATAATATATCCTCATCCGCCGCAGAACGACAAGGTCAGGGCCATCACCGCCGTGCAGGGGATGATAGACAAGTTCGGGATACAGGCCATAGCGATAGGCAACGGCACGGCATCGCGTGAAACGGAGGAGTTCATGCGCCGGATACACCTGCCGCAGGATTGCAGGATATGGACCGTCAGCGAGGACGGAGCCTCGATCTACAGCGCGTCCGACATCGCGAGGAAGGAGTTTCCGGACGAGGACGTGACAGTGCGCGGAGCTGTTTCGATAGGCCGCCGCCTGATGGATCCGCTCGCGGAACTCGTGAAGATAGACCCGAAGAACCTCGGCATAGGGCAGTACCAGCACGACGTGGACCAGTCTCTGCTCAAGGAGACGCTCGACAACACCGTGGAAAGCTGCGTCAACGCCGTGGGGGTCAATCTCAACACCGCATCCCCATATCTGCTGGCATACGTGTCCGGCATAGGACCCGCCCTCGCGGAGAACATCGTCGCATACAGGACCGCAGGCGGAGGATTCAAGAGCCGCGCCGAACTGAGGAAGGTGCCGCGCCTGGGGGCCAAGGCGTTCGAGCAGTGCGCGGGCTTCCTGCGGATACGCGGATCTGAAAATCCGCTGGACGCGTCCGCCGTACATCCGGAATCCTACGGCATAGTGGACAAGATGGCAAGTTCGCTCGGAGTAAGCACCCGCGAGCTTGTGGGCAACGCCGAACTCTGCTCCAGAATCAAGGCCGAAGACTTCGTCACCGACAAGGCCGGGCTGCCCACAATAAGCGACATACTCAAGGAGCTGGCCAAGCCGGGCCTTGATCCGCGCGAACAGGCGGGTGAATTTTCGTTCGCGGACGACATCCGCTCCATAGAAGACCTCAAAACCGGGATGGAGCTCCCCGGGATAGTCACCAATATCACCAACTTCGGAGCGTTCGTCGATATCGGGCTGCACGACAACGGACTCGTGCACGTCTCGCAGATGGGGCCGCGCGGCACCGACCCGACCAAGGTCGTCAAGCTGCATCAGCAGGTCAGGGTGGCCGTGACGGGAGTGGACCTGGACAGAGGCCGCATCTCGCTCAGGCTGCTGAAGTGA